>CAZAFS010000393.1:0-3557 GCA_964484165.1 uncultured Opitutaceae bacterium
CCAGCAGGATCAATCCGGCGAACAGGCTGATCCCCGCCAGCGGCACCAGGAAGCCGCGCCCGAACTCCCGGAGGCGCGCCTGGTTCAGGGCGAGGTAATGCGCCAGACCGAACACCATGGCCAGCTTGGCAAACTCCGAGATCTGCAGGCGCACCGGCCCGAGGCCGAGCCACCGGCGGCTGCCTTTCACCGCCACGCCGACCCCCGGCACGAGCACCAGCCCCAGGCCCACCAGGCAGATGATCGCGAACAGCCCCACGTGGCGCCGCGCATCCTCGAGGTCGATCCGGCTCGCCAGGAAACACGCCCCCCCCGCGAAGAGGAACCAGACGACCTGCTTGGTCAGGTAAAAGTAGGGATCGCTCTTGAGCGAGACGCTCGCGCTGAACAGGACGGTGAGGCCGAGGATGGAGAGGCTGACAGCGCAGAAAAGAATGATGGTCGCGGGATTGACGGCCAAAACCCAGCGCGGCTTGTCAGGCGGTTGGTGAAGCATCTGAAAGGAGAAGGAGAAGGTGGCTCAAATCACGCGCCCGCCAACACGCCGCAGGGCATCGCCTCCCGCCGCCGGGCGGACGGAACGGTGCGGCGGCGGCCGCGCAGACGGGCATGAAAAGGGAAGAATCCTTACGGCGACTTGGGCGCGCCGCTGTCCTCGATCTTGATCACCGGCACGTTGTCCTGCGGTTTCAGCCCGGAATCGAGATCCTGATCGGGCGCCGGGACGGTCGTGGCGGGCGGAGTCGCACCGGCGGGCGCCGGGGCGGCAGCGGCGGGGGCGGCGGACGGGTTGGCGGGCGGCGTGGCCGGTGCCGCCGGGCCGGCCGGCGCGTTGCCGACGGCGGTGAAGCCGGGAATCACCAGTTCCTGGCCGGGCCGGATCTTCTTGGGATCAGCGATGTTGTTCGCCACCGCCAGGTCCGAGACCTTCACCTGGTATTTCCGGGCAATCGCACCGAGCGTCTCGCCCGGTTTGACGACGTGCACCACGGAGCCCTCCGCCTTCTTGGCCGGGGCGCCGGCGGCCGCGGGCGCGCCCGCGGGAGCCACCACCGCGGCGGAGGCGGATTCGGCCGGCAGCCGGAGTTCCTGCCCCACCCGCACGTAGTCGCTGGTGAGATTGTTGGCGCGCCGGATGTCGGCGGACGTGCTGCCCGCGCGATGCGCGATGCCGGAAAGCGTGTCGCCGGCCTTGACGACATAGGTGGCGCCCGAGACGGATTCACTCGCGCCGCCGGCCGCGGCCGCCGCCGGGGTCTTGCCGGGGATGATGAGCTTCTGGCCGACGCTGAGCCGCGAGTTGCTGGTCAGCTTGTTTGCCCGGGCCAGATCATTGACGGTCGAGCCGTGTTTCTTCGCAATGTTCCAAAGACTGTCCCCGGAGGCCACCGTGTAGGTGGTGGCGGGCGTGACATCCGCGGGCGGCGCGCTTTCCAGCGCCTGCGCCGCCGGGGAGCCGGGCCGGGTCGGGCTGTAGTGCACCACTGCCGGGGCGGAGAGATCGACGGACACAGCGGCCGCGGCCGGCGGAGGCTGGACGGCGGTCCCGCCCGTCGGAGTCGCGGTGGCGGACACCGTATCGGGGGGAACCGGCACGGATCCCGAGGCCGTGGAACGGCACCCCGGGTTCACAAACATGAGGAAGAAGGCGACGACGTGGACGGCCACGACGATGCCAAGGATCTTGAGAATATTCATGGCGGAGGCGGTGGGCGGGATTATGGGTCGGTGAGCGGTGAAATGGCTACTGAAAAGTGGGAGTTCCTCCCAAGTTGTTCACAAGTTTTTCGAATTGTTCGCCGCGATCGGCGTAGCTGCGGAACATGTCAAAGCTGGCGAACGCCGGGCTGAGCAGGACGTGGTCGCCGGGCCGGGCGGCGGCAAAGGCGCCATGCACCGCCGCCTCCAGCGTCCCGCAGACGGTGTGGGGCACATGCTGGGCGGCGCACAAGCCGGCCAGCGTCTCGCGCGTCTCGCCGATGAGCCAGAGGCGGTGCACCCGGGGTGCAATGCGCCGGATGAAGGCGGCCAGGTCTCCGCCCTTGGCCCGGCCGCCCGCGATGAGGTGCACGGGGGCGGGGACGGTGCTCAACGCGGCCTCGACCGCATGGAAGTTGGTCGCCTTCGAGTCGTTCCAGAACCACACGCCGCGCAGCTCGCGCACCCGCGCGAGGCGGTGCCGGCCGGTCCTGAAGGTGTGGGCGGCGGCGAAGAGGTCGCTTTCGGGCCGGCCGTCGTGCTGCCACCAGGCGAGGGCCACGAGGAAATTCTCGCGCTGCGGGTAGGTGGCGAAAACGGTGCCGTCGAGCCGGCGGTCGGGCGCGACGCCCTCGCTGGCCACGCCGGCGGCCGGAGGCAGCTTTTGGCCAAACTCGAGCGCAAACCGCTGCACGCTGCTGCCGGCAAACACCGTGCCGGGCCGCGCCCGCGCCAGCAGGTTCCACTTCGCCAGAAAGTAGGCGCGCAGCCCGGGATGACGTTCCAGATGGTCCTCGGCGAAATTCGTCCACAGCACGGCGTGCGGCCGGAAATGCCGCAGCGTCTCGGCCTGAAACGAACTCACCTCGCACACGGCGACCGTGTCCGGCCCGGCGTCGCGCCGGAAGGTGATCAGGCGGCTGAACGGGAACCCGATGTTGCCGACGGCATAGACGTCCTCGGCCACGCTGCCGAGCGCGTGCACCAGGAACTCCGTCAGGGTCGTCTTGCCGTTCGTGCCGGTGACGGCCAGGAGGACGCCGGGCCAGAACAGCGAGGCGAAATCGAGTTCGCCCAGGCAGGTGCAGCCGGCCGCGCGGGCTGCCTGCAGCCAGGCGTGCCCGGGCACGAATCCGGGACTGAAGACCACCAGCCGGTGCCGCGCGGCCTCCGCGGCCGTGAAAATGTGCGCCGTACCCACCTCCGGCTGTTGGTCATACACCTCGCCGGCGGCGCCGAGCTGCGCGAGCAGCGTGCCGACCGCCTGGCCGCTCATCCCGCCGCCGAAGATCGCGACCGGGTGTTCGAGCAACGGCACGAGGAATTCTGGCGGCGGCAGGGCCATGGATCGTTTATCGCCAGCGAAACCGGCGGGCGTCAAGGGGCGACGTCCGGCGGTCGATGCCAGGATGGAGGGGGCGTTGAGCATGAAGCATCAGCGGAGCTTGAGGGTGCCGAGGCCCGCGAGGGCGCAAATGAGGGAAAGAATCCAAAAACGCAGGACCACCTTGGTCTCCGGCCAGCCCAGCTTCTGGAAATGGTGGTGGATCGGCGCCATGAGAAAGACGCGCCGGCCCGCCCCCAAGCGGCGGCGGGTGAGCTTGAACCAGCCGACCTGGATGATGACCGACACCGCTTCCAGGACGAACACGCCGCCCACGATGACCAGCGTCAGCGGCTGCTGCACCATGAACGCGAGCACGCCCAGCAGGCCTCCGATGGCGAGCGAGCCGGTGTCCCCCATGAAGACCTCCGCGGGATACGAGTTGTACCAGAGAAACGCCAGGCCCGCCCCGACCAGCGCGCCGCAGATGACCGCCAGCTCGCTCGTGCCCGGCACGTAGCCGATCAACAGGTAG
>CAZAFS010000394.1:0-3551 GCA_964484165.1 uncultured Opitutaceae bacterium
CAGCGTGACTCCGGGGTCCCCTCTGCCAGAGGGGTGGCATTCTGCTGGCCAGCAGAACGCCGGGGTCTGTTTTCGGCAGGCGTCCGACCCCGCCGTCAGCTCCGCGTCGACCGCATCGGGCGCGACGCGGCCGCTCCCCAGTTCTCGTACCGCGCGCGGAGCATCGCGGTAAAAGCCGCCACCTTCGCCTTGCGGCGGCGGCGTTCGCACGGTTTCTCGTAATAACGCTTGGCGCGGACTTCCTTGATGACGTTCTCGCGGTCGAGTTTCTTCTTCAGGCGGCGCAGCGCACGATCCACCGGCTCGTTTTTGCGGATCTTGATTTCAATCGACATGTGGAGGCAGGGAGGTTCGGAGGGAAAAACGGTTAAGTCTCCAGTCGGTCCCGGCTCCGTCAACCCCTATTTTCCAGCCGCCGCCCCTCCAGCGCGGGGCTTATGGCTAGCAGGCCGGCTTGGGGGCTTTCGAGCTTTGGCTTTTGTGCGGCGCATCCGCCAAAGCCAAATCTGGAGCGATTCCAAGTCGTTCCGGCGAGCCGTCCATGTCTCCATGGGGAAACAACTTGGAATTTTCCTGCCGAGCGTTGACCCCGGCGCGCCTTTTGGCTTTTGTCGGGAAATTCCATCTTCCGCCTAGGCAAACCATTTGGCCCAATAACACTGTTGGGCCCACAATATGAAGCCCGCCGCAATAGCCCTCCTTTCTGCGCTGGTAGTGCTTGGTGCGGGCGCCGCTAGGGGAGCAAATCCTGAGACGGTTCTGTTTTCCGGCCGCGATTATAAATTTGTCGTTGCGTCGTGTAAGGCGGAGCCAATCGAAAAGGAAAAGAAGCAGCGCATCGCTTTGATCGTCGCTTGCGAGGTCCCGAAGGATTCGCGATTCATCTTGTTCGTCGCCCGAACGGCGACCACCGATCTGTTGGAGGGTACCATCGCGACTCAGGAATCAAAGGGCATCCCAAGAGAGGAAGTGAAGCTGGAATTCCAGATGAGCGCTCAGCCTGCCTCGTTCTTCGTCGGATTATGGAGGGGGCTTGGTCACGGGTCGCCATCAGGGATTGTTTGCGATGGCGCGGTCGTCAGTTTTCCCCTCAAGATCCAGTCGGCATTCCGTCATGGATAAATGGCCCAACCACTCGAGGGAGGCAACGGCCACAGCTGTCATGTCGCCTGCGGGGCAGCCGCCGCGCCAGCCGTGACCGCGCCTCCTCTTCAACGTTCGGCCAATAAAGAGAGGAATCGCATGAGGACCGGGATAGTCATCAGGAGTGAGACCGATGCCGATGTCGGTACCATTGCTGACGTCACAATCGCTGCCTTCAGTACTCTGCCGATCAGCAATCACACGGAGCAGTTCATCATTGCCGCGCTTCGCGCCTCCAACGCCCTGACCATTTCGCTCGTGGCTGAGATGGATGGGCGCGTAGTTGGACATATCGCATTTTCTCCAGTGGCGATGTCCGACGGCTCTCCGGGTTGGTACGGACTGGGGCCTGTATCGGTTCTGCCCGAATGCCAGCGGCAGGGGATTGGCGGGGCGTTGATACAAGAGGGACTGTCACGACTGAAAGGGCTTGGTGCCCGGGGATGCTGCCTTGTGGGGCATCCGGAGTACTACAAGCGTTTCGGATTCCAGAACACTCGGGGACTTGCCCACGAGGGAGTTCCGGAAAACGTCTTCTTTGCCATGTCATTCGATGGACCCATACCCCAGGGAATCGTTGAGTTCCACGAAGGATTCAAAGCGGCTGGCTAACAACAGGGTGGTCGGTATTCGCCGCCCGCTGCGCGACCGTCGAAACCCACACCCTGAACGTTGGCCAAGATGAAGAAATGCCTGATTCTAGCCACCCCATGACTCCCAAATCGCTGCTTTCTTGGAGCCTCGCTCTGGCCGGTCCCTGCACCCTGATGTGCGCCGCCGACACGCCGCCGGAGCTCGCTCCCATGGTATCCGTCTACAAGCAGGTCGGCGACACCGCGCTGAAGGTCGCCGTGTTCACGCCGCCTGGCGCGCCCGCCGGCCGCCGCACCGCCGTGGCGATTTTTCACGGCGGCGGCTGGAATATCGGCCAGTTGGAGTGGACTTTTGGCGACGCGCGGCGGCTGGCCGCCGCCGGCTGCGTCGGCGTCGGCGTGCAATACCGGCTCTCCAGTCCGGACCACGACGGTGTGACACCGCTCGACGCCATCGCCGACGCGCGGGATGGGATTCGCTGGATTCGGGCCCACGCGGATGAACTCGGCGTCGATCCCCACCGCATCGTCGCCCTCGGCTGGTCGGCCGGCGGTCATCTCGCGGCCTGTACCGCCATCTTCACGGATCCATTGACGGAGCTCGACGTCAGTTCGGCGCCCAACGCGCTGGTGCTCTGGTTCCCGGCGCTGGCACTCGAATACGACGACTGGATGCCGCGGCTCCTGCACGGCCGGACGGACCGCCTGAAGATCTCGCCCGACCAGTACGTGCGCCCCGGCCTGCCGCCGACGCTCATCCTGGTCGGCCGCGAGGACCGGACGACGCCGGCCGCCGGCGCGGAAAAATTCCAGCGCCTGATGCAGGCCGCCGGCAACCGCTGCGAGCTGCACATCTACGACCACGTGAGCCATTCCTTCGAAGACACGCCGGGTCACATCGATCCGGCGGTGTCGGCCGACTCCAAACAGCGGACGCTGCAGTTCCTGCGCGACATCGGCATGCTGCCCGCGGCCACGCCGCGGTAGGTGCGCCAGCGCCGGGGCGGGCGGGGTGCCTCGCAATGGATGTGGGCCCGTTTGCCTGAATTGAGCCGTGACTGTAGGTCGGGGTTTATCCCCGACGGAAGGCTGTCGAGGGGTTCGGTGTTGGGCATAAAGCCCAACCTACACCAACTGACCCGGTGGCCTCGCAGTTGCGCAATGGCCCAATGCGTGGTTACGTTTTTGAATGAAAGCCGTCGAGATCGCCGTGGACGCCTCCGGCAAATTGCTGCGGATGTCCTTTGCCGGCACCATCAGCGGAGCGGACATGGAGCCCAACGCCGCCGAGATCGAGGCGGCCCTGCCGACCCTGCAGCGCGGCTTTTTTCTTTTGACGGACCTGTCCGGACTGCAGTCGATGGATCTCTCGTGCGTGCCCCACATCCAGAAGACCATGGAGCTGTTGCGGGATCACGGGGTCCGACGGGTCGTGCGCATCATTCCCGAACCGGACAAGGACATTGGCTTCAACATCATGTCGCTATTCCATTACTCCCGCGATGTTAAGGTGGTGACCTGTGAGAATCAGGCGGAGGCGGAGCGGGCATTGCGGTAATCCACCGATCCGACGCGCCGCCGCCTGACCCCGCCGGAGATCATTCTCCCACAGCGCTCCCCGGCAATTCCCATGGGCAAGAATCGACTCGAGGCGTTCAGCGATGGCGTGCTTGCCATCCTCATCACCATCCTCGTGCTGGAGCTCAAGGTGCCGCGGGGCACGACCTTCGCCGACCTGCGGCCCGTGCTGCCGGTGTTCCTCTGCTACGTGCTGAGCTTCGTCTACCTCGCGATCTACTGGAACAACCACCATCA
>CAZAFS010000395.1:0-3541 GCA_964484165.1 uncultured Opitutaceae bacterium
CTGCTTCCGCGTGACGTTCATGTTCTCCATCACGAAGCTCGAACCGCTGCCGGTGTACTGCATTTCCAGCCCGTCGACGGCGGGCGGCTTCGGATCGCCGTCGGGTTCGCAGTTCTCGAACACCAGCTGGAGCTGGCTCACTTGGTCGAACGCGAGCGAGCCGGCGCCCGGCTCCCAAGAGACGCGCTGGGCCCGCGCGGTGCCGACGGCGAGCACGAGGGCGAATGCGAGGGTGAGGGTGGGGCGGAACATGGAGATTTTCACCAGTCGCGACCTTGCTTGGGGGGCGGCCGGTGTTCCCGGCTGTCGAGCATCTGGAAAAGTTCGGCGGGCGAATCCTGGTTGCGCAGCTGGTCCAGTTTCTCGATGGGCAGCGCCAGCGACGGATTCGCCCGGTCATTCCGGGGCGGCGGCTGGCCGCCGATCCGCTGGGTCTCGCCGGTGTTGGCCTGCGGCGGCGGTTTGGCCGGCGGCGGGGGCTTCGGCTGGTTCTGGGGTTGGGGCGCGGCTTCCTGCGGCTGCGGTTGCCGGGCCTGCGATTGTTCCTGCTCTTGCTGCTGCTGCTGTTGTTGCTGCGGTGGCGGCGGAGGCGGCTTGGGCGGTTCCTTGAGCAGCTCTTCCAAGTCCCCCCGGAACCGCGGCCAGTCGGCCGCCTTCGGGTTGAGCGCCTCCCCGGCGGTGACGCCGGCCAGGGCGTCGTGCACGGGCCCGGGCATCACCGGCTGCTGGGATTCCTGCAGGCGCCGGCCCCAGGTGACGGTCTCCTGGGCCAGCGCGGCGTAGTCGCCCGCGCCCAGCGCCGGCTGCGCGGCCAGGCGTCCGACGAGTTGGCTGAGCGGCGCGGCATAGGCCGAGGTGTCCTCGGCGGCGCGCGCCGACGAAAGAAGAAAAAAGGAAGAAGCAAAAGCCAACAGACCGGCGACGACCGCGACCTCGGCGGCGGCTTGGAGTTTGGAACTTGGCGTTTGGGATTTCTGCGCCGCAGGCGCAGCGAGTGGCAGGGTGCGCGCGCGCGGCCGCACGGGGAATTCGCGCCACAGGCTGAGCAGCAGGCAAAGCAGCGCGGGCGCCAGTGCCCACTGGAAGCGTTCGACTTGCCGCACCTGGGTGCGTTCCTTGAACTCGCCCCGGCGGCCGGTCTCCACCGTGCGGTTGAGCAGGGCGCCCAGGTCGACCCACGCGCTGGCATCGGTGTACACGCCATTGGTGGCGCGGGCGAGCTCCTGCAGGGTCGAGCTGTTGAGCTTCGACAGCACCACCGCGCCGCGCTCGTCCTTGACGTAGGCGCCGGCGCCGTCGGGGATGAAGGCGCCCTCGGGCGTGCCGACGCCGAGGCCGATCACGCGGATGTTCTTCCGGCGCAGTTCGCCGGACATGTCCTTCCAGCCGTCTTCCAGGCTCTCGCCGTCACTCAACACGATGAGATAGCGGTCGGCCGCGCTGCCTCCGCTGAACGCGTCGAGCGCCGCGCCCAGCATCGCGCTGTAGTTGGTGCCGCCCACCGGCATGAACGCCGGGTTGAGCGAGGGCAGAAATTCGTTGAGCACCTCGTAGTCCGCGCTCAACGGCACCTGCAGGAAGGCGGTGCCGGCGAACACGACCAGGCCGACGCGCTCGCCCCGCAGTTCGTCGAGCAGTCCCTGGATGAGCAGCCGGGCGCGCTCGAGGCGGGAGGGCCGCACGTCGGTCGCGCGCATGCTGCGCGAGAGGTCCAGGGCGATGACGATCTCGCGCGACTGGTCCAGCACCGGCTCCTCGACGCGGCCCCACTGCGGCCGGCTCAGGGCCACGACGCCGAAGGCGAGGCCGAGCCAGAGCAGGAGGCGGCCGCGCGTGTCGTGCCGCCCGCTGCCGACCGCCGCCTGGCGGGCGCCCGCCCACGCCCGCAGGATCTTCGGCCGGCTGCGCGACGCCTCGCCGTTGCCGCGGCGCACCGCGTCCCACGCCGCCAGGGCGGCGAGGGGTGCGAGCAGCCAGAGCAGGTGGGGCCAGTAAAGGTTCATGACGGCGAGGCGGGTCCGGTGATGAACGGCGAACGCGCGGGCGCCGGCGGGCGCCGCAGCGTCGGCCACGCGAGCAGGAGGCCGGCGCCCAGCAGGCCGGCCAGGCCCGGCCCGGCGAACCACGGAAACAGCTCGGTGGTGACGAGGTAGGACTTGGCCTCGAACTCGATCTTCTGGGCGCGATCGATGGCCTGGAAGGCCGACTCGATGGTGTCGGCGTCGCGAGCGCGGTAGAATTTGCCGCCGGTCGTGTTGGAGATGTTGACGAGCGCGTTTTCGTCGAGGTCGGCCAGAATCTGGGTGTAGGTGATGGTGTTGCCGTTCCCGTCGCGCACGGGCACGAAGGTGTAGCCATCCTTGCCGGCGCCGATGGTGTAGACGGGAATGCCGCGGGCCCGCGCGATGTCGGCGCCCTGCTGCGGGGTCAGCACCCCGGAGTTGTTGGAGCCATCGGTGAGCAGCACCACGAACGCGCCTTTGCGGTGGTTGCCCTCCTCGCGTCCCGCCTGCTCGAGCCGCGTCAGCGCCACGCCGAGGCCGTCGCCGATCGCCGTGTGATCGGCGTCGATGACGCCGATCTCCAGGCGGTCGAGCTGGCGGGCCAGCCAGGCGTGGTCGAAGGTGAGGGGCGCGAGGGTGTAGGCCTGGGTGGCGAACACGATGATGCCGATGCGGTCGTTGGGCCGGTTTTCAATGAACGCGCGGATGACCGGTTTGATGACCTGCAGGCGGTTCGGCCCCTCGCCCGGCCGGTGGTTGTCCTCGGCGAGCATGCTGCCCGAGAGGTCGATCGCGAGCATCAGGTCGTAACCCTGCTGGTGCACCCGGCGCTTGTCGTCGATGTGCTGGGGCCGGGCGAGCGCCGCCACCAGCAGGACGAGCCCCACCGCGCCCACGCCGATCGGCAGGCGCGACGCGCCCAGCAGCGACGGCCGGTACCAGGCGGCCGCAAACGGCACCACCAGCGCGGGCACGCCGCGCCGGCCGCGCAGCCACAGCACCAGCGGGATGACGAGCAGCGCCGCAAACCACCACGGGTCCTTGAAGATGTAGTTGTTCCAGCCCATGTCAGCAGGCCGCGTTGCGTTCCGACCCGGCAAATCCCAAATCCCAAAACCCAAATTCCAAGGAAGCTCCAAACTCCAAACTCCAAATTCCAAGGAAATCCCAAAAGCCATGTCCGAAACCCCGGGAAGGGGCTTGGCGGCAACGAGCCGTGCTCTTTCGATCCGTGGTCATTGGGAATTGAAGTTGCCTTGGGATTTGGAACTTGGAATTTGAAATTTACCCGCGGGATCGGGTTCGCATCCGCGCGTGAAAGAACCGCACCAGCGCCTCCAGCCGCGGCTGCTCGGTGCTGACGACGAGGCGGCTGAGGGAATCGGGGAAAAGCTCGCGGAAGGCGGTCTCGCGGCGCTGCATCCAATCCGCATGGGCGGCGCGCTGCGCCGCCGAGCGGTTGAGCGTGACGAGGCGGCCGGCGAGCGGATCATAGGCGGTCAGGTCGCCGTCGGCGGGAAACTCGCGGTCCCACGGAT
>CAZAFS010000396.1:0-3532 GCA_964484165.1 uncultured Opitutaceae bacterium
GGGTGACGTTACCCGGGTAGTTTCAGAAGCGCGGCGGGGACGGAGCAATGCGGGAACAGCGGACGATACTGGTAATAAGTCATGACCAGATAAAGGTAAGGGGCGCAGCGATTGGCCGCCCGTCTGCCTCGGTCAGCAAATATGACCAAGAGAAAGGTTTTGCCGGCAGAGCGGGATGGCGTCAGTTCGCCAGTCGCATTCGACCGCGCCAGCCGGCAGGGTCGGGCGCTCATCCGCATCTTTCCTTTTCCTCGAGCCAGAACACCCATGACTGCCCGCCCCCAGATCGTAAATGTCGATGGCAACTTCTCCTACGAATTAGAACGCCAGCGCATCGAGGCGGCCGGAGGGGATTTCACTGTGCGTCGGGCGCGGACGGAAGAGGAGATCATCGCCCGGTGCGCCGATGCGACGATGGTGCTTTTCGAAAATGCCGATACGCCGCTCACCGCGCGGGTCATCGCCGCGCTGCCGGCCTGCCGCGCCATCATCCGCTATGGCGTGGGCGTCGACAGTATCGATGTCGCCGCAGCCACCTCACACGGGGTGATCGTGGCCAACTCGGCGGATTTCTGCACGGAGGAGGTTTCGGATCACGCCGTGGCGCTGATCCTGGCCAGCGCGCGCCGGATCGCCTTTTTCGATCGCAGCATCCGGGCGGGTGGCTGGCACGGCTTCAATCCGGGCTCTCCGTTGCGTCGGGTCAACTGCCTCATCCTGGGCCTGCTCGGCTGGGGCCGGATTGCCCAGGCGGTGGCGCGGAAGATGTCCGGATTCCAAATGCGGGTGTTGGTGTCCGATCCTTACGTCCGTTCCCTTCCGCCGGGTTTCCCGGGCGAGCTGGTCTCGAAAGAAGTGCTGCTGCGCGAGTCGGACCTCCTTTCATTGCACCTGCCGCTCAATGCGGAAACCCACCAGCTCATCGACGCGAAGGCGCTTCAACTGATGAAGCCGTCCGCCATTCTCATCAACACCAGCCGGGGTGGCGTCGTCGACGAAGCGGCGTTGGTGCAGGCGTTGCAGCAAAACCGTCTGGCCGGTGCGGCCCTCGACGTATTTGAGATCGAACCATTGCCGACCGAGAGTGCGCTGCGGACCTTGGAGCAGGTGACGCTGACGCCGCACTATGCGGCTTCCTCGCAAGACTCGATGAGGCATTTGCACGGTACGGTGACGGATTCGGTCGAGGCGCTGCTCAAGGGATTCTGGCCGCCGTTTCCGGTCAACGCTGCCGTGGTACCGCGGGCGGTCTTGCGTACGTGGCGGGATTTCCGTCCGGACCGGTGAATGGGCTCGGATCGATCGACCCGCCCCGACTTCGTCAACGCGGTCCGAGACTGATTGTCCCCCGAACTCTCAGCCAAACCAAATCATCAGCTTCGATTTTTCCCACCGGCTGCTCCGGCGTATTGTTTTCTCAAATACGGTGTTTCCCGCTATCCCCATGATGAAATCTTTGCTCCCGATTCCTTCGGCCTTGCTGGGCCCGGCGGCGCCCGGCGCAAGCCGATTGAACGCGGCGATGGTCCCAGGCGGGACCCACTGGTCCGTGAGTTGGCCCAACTCCACGGGCGAACCGGTCCAGTCGACGGCGTTGATCGCTGACGGCGACTGGTCGTCGCCGGCGCCGGACCCCTGTGATCGTCCGGCGGACGGACTGGCATACGAAGGAGTCTTGCCTAACCGCGAGCCGTTGCGTTGCGAACATCGCGGCGGAGTCGTGGCGCTGCGCACGGGACGGCGCGTGCCCGGCGTGCGCCCCACGTTTCCGGGCGCAGGTCTGATCATCAGCCGAATGGTGGCTGGTGGATGGGAGGACCTCGCCTTTGCCGACGATCCGCCCGATGCGGAAATCCTCGCTGCCGCCTTGTGTGTGCGGGGCGACGATTTGCTCGCCGCCTACCTCGTGGTGGAGAGCGGCGGTGGGGCGGTATGTCGGGCTTTGCGATTTTCATTGGCCGCGGTGCGACCCGGCGGTGATGTTTGGCGTCAATTTCCCGCCTATCCGTTATCGCCGGGAATTGCCGCCGCGATTGCGGGGATGCACGAGGGCGTGTTGATCGCCGGAGGCGGAGCCAATTTTCCCGATCGTCCACCTTGGGAAGGCGGCGTGAAACGAACCTACGACGAAATTTTAGCGCTGCCGCCGGGAGACACAAAATGGCGAAGCGCTGGCAAGCTCCCCGCGCCGCGGGCTTATGCGACCGTGGTGACTGTGCCCGATGGGGTGCTGGCGATCGGCGGAGAGAACGCCGCCGGTTTTTTCCAGGACGCCCTGTGGCTGCGTTGGGATGGCGCGCAGGTTGTGTTCGAGCCGGCTCCGGCCTTGCCGGAGCCCCTGGCGAGCCCGGTGGCGGCGGTGCTGGACGGCAAGGTCTATCTGGCCGGTGGCTACACCCCCGCTGGCGCCGGCCGCGTGAGCACCGGGGGCTTCTATTGTCTGGATCTCGCTGATGGTGCGGCGGGCTGGAAGGCCCTGCCGTCGTGGCCGGGACCGACCCGAGCTTTGGCCGTCCTGGCGGCGCTCGGTGGTGCGATCTATCTGATCAGCGGACTCGAAATGAAAATCGGGACCGATGGCCAGCCGCAGATCACCTATCTGACCGATGCCTACCGCTATCGTCCCGGTGGGGCGTGGGAAAAGCTGCCGGATCTACCGTGGTCGGTGATTGCCGCGCCTTCGCCGGCACCGGTTACGCCGGCACCGGACCGGATCTTCGTTTTCGGCGGGGTTGACGGCCGGCAGGTCGGCAAGATGCCACGCGACCGGCGCGTGCCGGAAGATATTCTTTATTTCGATGTGGCCCGGCACGAGTGGCTCCTGTGGCCGGAAGCCTGGCCGGAACCGGTGGTGAGCGCACCCGTAGTGCCCGCCGGCGATGAATGGATTTTCGTTTCGGGAGAAACCATGGCCGGGCACCGCACCACCATGATCAGCGGTTGGCGACCTGATCGCTCGCAGCCAAGCAGACAAACCGGATGCAACCGGCGCGGTCCGGAAAACCGGCCGGAAGCCCGGGACGGCAACAGGTAAGTTTATTTGCCAAGTGCCCCGGGCTTTGCGCGGGGCCGCTCGAGACCTATGATAAAATCAATGCTCGCCCTCACCCTTGCCAACGGAACGGCTGCCGCGGCGCGGCGGATGTTCATCCTGATCTTTGCGCTGAGTTCTTTTATCCTCCGGGGAGTGGCCGACGATCTGCCACCGGCCCACGACCTGGACCCGACGCCCGAGCACCCCCGTAGTTCGGAAGGCAGTTATGTCACGCTTCACTCGGGACGGATACTCTTTGACTACTCGCAGTTTTCTGAAGGGCAGAACGATCACAGCCCTTCGGCCATCGCCGAGATTTATTCCGACGATCAGGGGCGGACGTGGAGCCAGCCCAAGGTGGTGGTGCCGACCGGCTCCTATCGAAACATCATGAGCGTGTCGTTTCTGCGGCTCGCCAGCGGCAAAATTGCGCGGTTTCATGCAGTCAAAAAGAACAAGTGGCTGGACTGCCATCCCGTGGTATCCCTCTCCGCCGAC
>CAZAFS010000397.1:0-3501 GCA_964484165.1 uncultured Opitutaceae bacterium
AAGCGCGAGACGAAATCGCAGTCGTCGCCCGGCGCGGTGACGATCACCCGGCCCGGCTTGACGCCGGCGAGGCCGGCGAAATCGGGCCGCAGCTCGCGGACGTCGGCGGCGCGGGAAAAGACGCAGAGCCAGCGGGTGCCGGCCCGGCCGACAAACTCCGGGACGCGGCCCAGACTCCGGAGCAGAAGCTTCGGCGCCGCCGCGGGCGCAGCGGGCTGGGACGGAAAATCCAGCTCCAGCCGGTCGCCGGCGCGGACTACCCGCAGCGGTCCACTGCGCGAGGCGAACTGCAGCCGTTCGGCGCGTTCGCCCAGTTCCGCCCACAGCACGTGCGCGCTGGCCAGCGTGGCGTGGCCGCAGAGTTCAACCTCGATCGCGGGCGTGAACCAGCGCAGATGGTATTGGCCGGGGCCGGTGGGCACAAAGAAGGCGGTCTCTGACAGTCCGTGCTCAAAGGCGATGCGCTGCATGGTCTCGTCCGGCAGCCAACGCGCGAGGGAAACCACGCCGGCGGGGTTGCCGCTGAAGATCCGGTCGGTGAAGGCGTCGATCCAGAAGAAGGGCAGGCTCATCCCGTGAACGTCGAACAACCAACCTCCAACCTTCAACCTCCAAATGGGGTGTACGGTGCCCCCATGGGGTTTGCTGTGTCACAAGGCCGCGGCTCCCTTTATGCATAGCGGGCCAAGGCCGGCCCGGTCAGGCGACAGATCCGCCAGGCGTTCATTTCCACGGCGCCGAAACCGCGGTAGAAGCCGCGGGCGGATTCATTCCAATCCAGCACCGCCCACTCCATCCGGCCGCAGCCGCGGGCGTTGGCGAGTTGGGCGCAATGGCGGAGCAGCGCCTGGCCGACGCCCCGGCCGCGCAGTTCGGGCTTCACGAACAGATCCTCCAGGTAGAGACCGGGCCGGGCGAGGAAGGTCGAGTAGTTGGGGAAGAAGATCGCGAAGCCGGCGGGCTGGTCCTGCCAGGAGGCCAGCACGCATTCCGCGACCGGCCGGCCCGCGGCGGGGAACAGGGTGGCGCGCAGCCGTTCCGTGGTGGCTTCGACCTCGGGCAGCAGTTTTTCGTAGGCCGCGAGGTCGCGGATGAATTGCAGGATCAGCGGGACGTCGTCGACGGTGGCGGGGCGGAGGGCAATCATGGCGGAGCAGATTGGCAGGCCGGGCCGTCCCGGTCCAAGACTCAAAACGGCCGGGCGGGAATGAAAAATTCTACGCGCTGAGCGGATGAAACTAGGGTGTTTTTCGGTCCGATCTGGGCCGACACAACTGTTGCATCGACTCGCGGTGCGGATTATCAGATTCATCATGTCATCGCTCGGCTTGCGGCGCTGGCTGGGACCGGCCTTGGGGTTGATTGCCGCGGCCGCCTTCGCGGCCCGGGCCCCGGCCGGTGAGCGGACCCGCGCCACGGGGCCGGCGGCTGCGCTGGTGCTGCTCGGCATGACGGCGCCGCGCAAGCGCCGTGCCCGCCCGGCGGCCCCGGACATCCCCTGGGAGGATCCCCGCTACCACACGCTGTTCGACAACACGCCGGTGCAGATTCTGGAGGAGGATTTGACCGCGGTCGAAGAGGCCCTGGCGCGCCTGCGGGCCGAGGGCGTCACCAATCTCATGGCACACCTGGCGGCGCACCCCGGCCTGCCGCGCAAGTGGCTGCGGCTGGTCCGGCTGAAGGACGCCAACCGGCCGGCCGTCAGCGCCGCTGGCTTTGCAGACCGGGAGGAGATGATCGCCCGCTTTCCGCAGACGGTCGCCGCCCCGTATCTGGAAGTTTTCGACTACCAACTGGAGCGGTTGTGGAACGGACGCCGACTGTTCGAGGAAGAGTTCCGCTACCTCGACGCGAAGGGGCAGGAGTGCGCCTGCCTGATGCTTTGCCG
Source organism: uncultured Opitutaceae bacterium (assembly GCA_964484165.1). GTDB lineage: Bacteria > Verrucomicrobiota > Verrucomicrobiia > Opitutales > Opitutaceae > Fen-1467. Next base: position 1,889 of record CAZAFS010000397.1, read on the forward strand.
GGTCGCGGAACGCGACGGGCAGCCGGATCCGTCCCACGTCGTGCTGGTGCTCCTCGACATCACCACGGCGCGGCGGACGGTGGAGGCGCAGGTGGAGAACCAGGAGGTGCTGCGCCAGATCCTCGCCCGCGCCAACATCCTCATCTGGTGGGCGCAGGTGCGCCGCGAAGGCGCGCACAACCGGTGGAAGATCAACGTGCCGTCCCAATCCTTCGACAGCCCGCTGTACCAGCTGGCCACCGCCATTGACCGGGGCGGATTGTGGGACATCGAACACGTGCCCGAACTGCCCACCACGTCTGCGCGGGCGGAACGGGCGTTGCTCGATGGCAGCCCCGGCTACCAGCAGGAATTCCGGGTGCTGTCCGACAAGGGCGCCACGCACTGGCTGAGCGAAGACGTCATCATCCGCCGGCTGGGGGCGGACGAGTGGAGCCTGGTCGGCGTGGTCACGGACGTGACCGAGCGGCGCGAGGCCGAGGAGGCGCGCAAAGCCAGCGAGGCCCAGTTGCGCGAGATCCTGGAGCGGGCGGACTGCCTGCTCTGGCGGGCCCGGGTGACCTTCGACGGCAACGAGGTCCGCTGGCCGAACTTTGACATGCCGCCCTCCGGCCTGTCCGCCCGCCTGTTTGGGACGCAGAAGATCTCGGCGGCAGGCCGGCTCAGACTGTGGAGCCTGTTGAATGTGCCGGAGCTGCCGGAGATGAACGAACGCAGCCGGCAGGCGCTGCTCTCGGGGGCGCCGGACTACGAGCAGGATTTCCGCGTGGTCAAACCGGAGGGCACGATCTGGCTGCACGAACATGTCTCCATCACCCCGGCGGGGCCGAACGAATGGCGTCTGGTCGGGGTGATCACGGATGTCACCGCGCGGCGCGAGGCGGAGGAGGCGTGGCAGAAGAGCCAGCGGCAGCTGCAGCAGATTCTGACCCGGGCGGACTGCATCCTGTGGCAGGCCAACGTCGTGCGGGAGGGCGACGGAGTGCGGTGGCGCAATTTCGAGATGCCCTCCTCGGTGCTCTATCAACGCCTCTTCGGCGTCGACCATCCCACCTCGGGGACCGGTCTTTGGCTCTCCACGGATACGCCGGTCCTGCCGGAGATGAACCGGCGCAGTACGGAGGCCATTCTCTCCGGCGCGCCCGGCTACGAGCAGGAATTCCCCGTGAATCGGCCGGAGAAAACGCGGTGGCTGCACGAACAGGTGTCGGTCACGCCCGTCGGATCCGACGAGTGGAATCTGGTCGGCGTGTTGATGGATGTGACCGCCCGGCGCGAGGCGGAGGAGGCCCGCAAGGCGAGCGAGACGCAATTGCGGCAGCTCTTGGAACGGGCGGACTGCCTGATATGGCAGGCGCAGGTGCGGCGCGTCGGCGGCGAGTTGCAGTGGGACCGTGTCCGGGTGCCTGATTCTCCACTTTACAGCCGCATCTTCGGTGCCGGGCACGCCAGCACGGAGGGTTTGCTCTGGACGCTGGTCGACGTGCCGGAGATGCCGGAGATGAACCGGCGCAGCCGCGCGGCCATCCTGTCGGGGGCGCCGGGCTACGAGCAGGAGTTTCGCATCGTGCAACCGGAACGCACCCTGTGGATGCTCGAACGGGCGTCGATCA
>CAZAFS010000398.1:0-3494 GCA_964484165.1 uncultured Opitutaceae bacterium
TTCGCCGTCGAGGCGGCCAAGGCGATGCGCCGCAGCTCGCCCGGCACCAAGCTCGAGTTCATCGCCAACGGCTCCTCCAATTACCAGGACAACCTCGACTGGGTGGAGTGGAATTGGAAGGTCATCAAGGGGCTCTTCGGCATCGCCGACTACCTCTCCCTGCACCGCTACTGGGATGACTCCACCGACTATTACGTCTTTCTGGGCCAGCGCGCGATGGACCTGGAGGAGAAGATTGAAATCACGGCCGGCCAGATCGAAGCCCTCTCCGCCGTCACCAAGAAGCCGCCGATGCATATCTCGGTCGACGAGTGGGCGCCGCCCTACCGCGGCGGTTATCTGTCGACGCTGGCCCTGGCGGAATATTTCAACGCTTTCATCCGGCACGCCGACGTGGTCAAGATGGCCAACTACACCCTGCTGACCTCCATCCTCGGCCGCGACCCGAAGACGGGCCAGACCTACAAGTCGCCCTTGTTCTACGCCTTCAAGCTCTTCTCCACCCGCTGCCGCGGAGTGGCGCTGGCCACGTTCGTCGATTGCGACACCTTCGCGACCAGCGACTACTACACGCACATCCCCTACCTCGACGTCTCAGCCGTCTACGACCGGCAGGCGAAGCAGGTCGTCGTCAACGTCGTCAACCGCCACAAGACCGACGCCATCGCCACCGATATCCGGAGCATGACCGGCGCCTTCGCCGGCGCCGCGACGGTGAGCCAGATTACCAGCGACGATTTCACCAACCAGCCGTATACCTACGAGGCGCGCGACACCTACCCGCCGAATATCGAACAGATACCGACCCACGGTTCGACGATCCACTACGCCTTTCCGGCGCACTCGTTCACCCAGATCGTGGTCGGCGTTAATCGGTCGTAAGGCCGTTGGCCGCCCGCCAGCCGATCCTCCGTCCCTTCCGCCCGGCAAGCCTTTGACCCGCTCCTCCCTCCGCCTATGACCGCCATGCCTCGAATCGCTATTCTCCTCGCCGCGCTCTTGACCCCGGGCGCGACGCTGACTGCGGACACCTCCCGTCCCGCCTACCTCGATCCCGCCCAGCCGCAGGCGGCGCGCATCCAGGATCTCCTCTCGCGCATGACGCTCGAGGAAAAGGCGTCCATGATGGAAAACACCACGCCGGGCGTGCCACGGCTCGGCATTCCCAAGTACAACTGGTGGAGCGAGGCGCTGCACGGCGTGGCCAATGCGGGCGTGGCCACGGTTTTTCCGCAGGCGATCGGCTTGGCGGCGATGTGGGACGAGTCGCTGCAACACCAGATCGCGCACGTCATCGGCGTCGAGGCGCGCGCCAAGTTCAACGGCTACGCCGGCACCGCCGCGGCCGGGACGATCTTCCACGGACTCACCTTCTGGTCGCCGAACATCAACATCTTCCGGGACCCGCGGTGGGGCCGCGGGCAGGAGACCTACGGCGAGGATCCGTTCCTGACCTCGCGACTGGGGGTGGCGTTCGTGCGCGGCCTGCAGGGGGACGACCCGCATTACCTCCAGGCGGCAGCCTGCGAGAAGCACTACGCGGTCCATAGCGGACCCGAGTCGCTGCGGCACGGCTTCAACGCCGCCCCGTCCGAGGCGGATCTGTACGAGACCTACCTCCCGGCCTTCGAGGCGCTGGTGCGCGAGGGGCACGTCGCAGGCGCCATGACCTCCTATAACTCGCTCTACGGGACGCCGTGCTCGATCCATCCGCTGCTGTATGCGCTGCTGGCGAAATGGGGGTTCAATGGCTACGTGACGTCGGATTGCGGCTCGGTCGGCGATCTCATCCACAGCTACGCGCGCGCGGCCGACGAGGCGGAGGCCGAGGCGTTGGTCCTCCAGGCGGGCATGAACGTGACCTGCGGCTCGGAGGCGCCCGGCATCGTCCAAGCGGTCCACCGCGGGCTCCTGACCGGGGCGCAGGTCGACCGGCAGCTCGCGCCCCTGCTGCGCACGCTGTTCCGACTCGGGTTCTTCGACCCGAAGGACCGCGTGCCCTACAACGCCATCGCGCCCACCGAGAATGACACGCCGGACCATGCGGCGCTCGCGCTCCGCGCCGCCCGGGAGGCGATCGTGCTGTTGAAAAACGACGGCGTGCTGCCCTTGCGCCCGGAGGCCCTGCACCGCATCGCCGTCATCGGCCCGAACGCCACCTCGGTGCCCGTGCTCGTCGGCAGCTACAACGGCACGCCCTCCGCGCCGGTGACGGTGCTCAGCGGGCTGACGGCGGCCCTCGGCCCCGGCGTGCGCATCGATTACGCGCACGGTTGCGACTACGCGGACCTGGCGGTGCCGGAGCGGCCGATCGCCGGCAACTGGTACCAGGGGGATTACTTCGCCAACCGCGAGTTGGCGGGCGAGCCGGCAGCAACCCGCTGGGATCGCCCCATCGAGTTGGGGCCCGGCGCGGCGAAATCGCCCGGCCTGCCGCCCGGCGTGCCGGACCACGACGTCTCGATCCGGTGGACCGGCGACCTGCTGACGACGCTCGGCGGCGACTACCACATCACCGTGCGCGGCCGGGGAGGCTTCCGCCTCACCGTCGGCGGTGAAACGGTCATCGATTCCTGGACGCCGACGCCGGAGCAGCGCCGCGGGGAGCGGCGGATCACCGTGACACGCCGGCTGGACGAGAACGCGAGGGTCCCGTTCCGCCTGGAGTACGTGCAGGGCGAGGGGCCGGCCAGCATCGCGCTGGACTGGAGCTCGCCGCCGGCGGACGCCGGCATGGCCGAGGCGCTGGCCAAGGCCAAGGAGGCCGACGTGATCGTGTTCGTCGGCGGGATCTCGGCGCAGATCGAGGGCGAGGAGATGGCGGTGCCGTACGCGGGATTTTCCGGGGGCGACCGCGAGCGCATCGAACTGCCCGCCGTGCAGCAGCAGCTGCTCGAGCAGCTGCACGCGCTGGGCAGGCCGATCGTGTTCGTGTGCCTGTCCGGCAGCGCCGTGGCGATGCCGTGGGCGGACGAACACCTGGATGCGATGGTCCAGGCCTGGTACCCCGGCGAGGCGGGCGGCACAGCCGTCGCCGACGTGCTCCTGGGGCGCTACAACCCGGCCGGGCGGCTGCCGGTGACGTTTTATCGCGCCACGTCGGACCTGCCGGATTTCCAGGATTACCGGATGGCCAACCGCACCTATCGGTATTTCGCGGGGCAGCCGCAGTATCCATTCGGCTACGGCCTGAGCTACACGACCTTCGCCTATGCCAACCTGCGCGTCACACCCGCCGACGGGTCGACGCTGGCGGTGACGGTTGATGTGACCAACACCGGCGGGCGCGAGGGCGACGAGGTGGTGCAGCTCTACGCCACGCCGCCGGCGGCCTCGCACCCGCGCGAACGCGAGGCGTTGTGCGGCTTCTGCCGCGTGCATCTCGCCAAGGGCGAGACGAAGACGGTGAACCTCGCCGTGCCCGCCACCGCGCTGCGCCGCTGGAGCCCGGAGAAGAAGGATTACGTCATTCCGTCCGGCGAGTGGGCCATCCG
>CAZAFS010000399.1:0-3492 GCA_964484165.1 uncultured Opitutaceae bacterium
CCTGGGCCGGCCGGACCGTTTCAGGCACCTCATTCCCGGCATCGGGCAGCTGAACTTCCCCGCCTCGATGCTGAGCTGGGACGTGATCGTGCTGAACGGCTACCTGCTCCTGAACCTGCACATCTGCGGCTACCTGCTGTACTGCCGCTATCGGAACCGGAAGCCGGCCAGATGGTTCTATATTCCGTTCGTCTTCGTGGCGATCGGCTGGGCCGTTTCCATCCACACCGTCACGGCGTTTCTCTACGTTGGCCTGGGTGGCCGGCCGTTCTGGAATTCCTCGATCGTCGGTCCGCGGTTCATTGCCTCGGCCTTCACCGCCGGCCCCGCGCTGATCATTCTCGCGCTCCAGATCATCCGCCGGGTCACCGAATATCACATCACCGACAAGGCCCTGCTCACGCTGCGCAGCATCGTCCAGGTGTCGATGCTCATCAACGTGTTCCTGCTGGCGAACGAGGTATTCAAGGAATTCTACTCGGGCAACCTCCACGTCGCTTCGTCCAAATACCTCTATCTCGGCCTGCACGGCTATCACGCACTCGTGCCGTGGATCTGGACCGCCATCGTCTTCAACCTCGTGGCGATGTTCCTGCTCGTGCTGCCGCTCAGCCGCAGCCTCCGGTGGCTCAACCTCACGTGCGTGCTGTGCATCATCGGCATCTGGATCGAAAAGGGCATGGGGCTGGTCATTCCGGGGTTCATTCCCACGCCGCTGGGCCAGATCGTGGAATACCGCCCGTCGCTCAACGAGACGCTGGTCTGCATCGGCATCTGGGCCTTCGGCCTGCTCTGCTACACGGTGTTCCTGCGGATGGCCGTGCCGATTCTCCAGGGCCGGCTCGCCCAGGCCAACGAAGCCCGGCCCGCCCCCGACGGCGGCGCCGCGGCCGTGCCGACGTCTTTCCGCGCCTAGGACGCACCCGCATGGCCCGCCAGCTCACCGCCGAAGATGTCCGCCAGACGCTGAACGCGCACGTCGCGGAGAAAGCGGCCGAGATTCATGCCAAGTACAGCCCGGACCTGGGCTGGGGCGGCCTGCAGCTCCTGCTGCAGGACCGCGCGTATGTGCGCTACCCGTGCGAGCTCGTGTTCGAGGCCGCGCCCCTGCAACCGGGCGAGGTCGCCCACGCCGCGGCCAAGGGCGGCCGGCCGGAAGACGGCTTCACCATCTTCGTCCATCCATTCTTCATGACCCAGCTGGCGGCCGTGCCCGCCCTGGTCCTCTACCAGCTGGTCCTGGTGAACTACGGTGAATTCGCCTCGCCCGACGACGCCGAGACGTTCGGCGCCGGCGCGCTGGGCCTCGCCAAGGACGAGTATTACGCCCGGCTGTGCGAGCTCGCCGACCAGATCGGCGGATGTGACTGCGCGTGACCCGGCCGCGCCGGGATCACGCAGCAGGACCATGATCTAACTCACCGGCAATAAGCCGTGTGGTGTTCAATGTAGGAGCCTGCTTGCAGGCGATTTCTCCTCTGCCATCGCGAGCAAGCTCGCTCCTACAACTGCATGAGTCCGCCTCAAGTATTCTCGTCGCCCGCCTCGCCGTCACGGGCCGGGTCCCGGTTGGCCGGCAGGTGCTGGGGCAGGAACAAATAGTAGTTCATCAGCCACCAGCTCCGCGAGGAGCGGTAGAACAGCAGCGGAAAGACCACCGCCCCCACCCCGGCCAGGATCGCGGCGGTCACCAGCGACAACACCCCGCACCAGGCCAGCACGATGATCGGCGTGAGGCAGCCGACCAGCGTCACGCCATAATTGAGGGACATTGAGCCGAGGAAAAAGCCCTCGTCGCGCTCGAACCGCAGGCCGCACCGGGGACACGCCGGATTGAGCTCGAAGGGCCGGCCGGGCTGGAACAACGTGCGCCCGCCGCAGTTGGGGCAGCGATTGGTCAGGCCGCGCGCGACGATCTGTCCGCGGGTCACTTGCATCGCGCCGGCGGCCCGCCGCGGCCAAGTCTTGAGTTCTGCGTTTTGCGTTTCGGGTTCAAAGCTTCACCGGCTCTGCACCCAAAACCCAAAACACCCAACTCAAAACCTCGGAGAGATCCGGCGCCGGCTCAGGCGCCGAGCTGGTAGCGCACGAACCGCCGCACCTGGATGTTCTCGCCGATTTTCGCCACCAGCTCGGTGAGCATGTCCTTCACGGACTTGTCCGGCTGCTTCACGAACGGCTGATCCAGCAGGCACACGGTGGAATAGAATTTCTCCAGCTTGCCCTCGACAATGCGCTGGAGGGCCGCGGGCGGCTTGCCCTGCACCTGCGCCATGGCGATCTCGCGCTCCTTGGCCAGCTCCGCCTCGGGCACCTCCTCGCGGCGCACATAGGTCGGGTTGGCGGCGGCGATCTGCAGGCACAGGTCGCGGCAGAAGACCTTGAACTGGTCGTTGCGGGCGACGAAATCCGTCTCGCAGTTCACTTCCACCATCACGCCGACCTTGCCGCCGACGTGGATGTAACTCTCGATCAGACCCTCGCGGGTGGCGCGCTCGGCCTTCTTGGCGGCGGACGCCACGCCTTTCTTGCGCAGGATGGTGATGGCCTCCTCGACCACGCCGTTGGCGTCGGTGAGGGCTTTCTTGCAGTCGAGCAGACCCGCGCCGGTTTTCTCGCGCAGATCGCTGACCATGGCAGCGGTGATGACAGTACTCATGGAAAAAGACAGGATTGGTTGTGGAGAGGCAGGCGCGGGAAGGCGGACGATGCCGGCGCCGGGTACGGCGGCCTATTCCTCGCCCTCGGCCTTCTTGACGGCGCGAACGGGTTTCTTCTTGGCCGCGAGTTTGCCCGCGCCCTCCTCGGTCGGGACGACCCCCTCCTCGAGCACGGCGATGTCCTTGATGTTGGTCGGCAGGGCGATCTTTTCGAGGTCGACCTCGCCGGCCGGGGCGGCCACGGCCACGGTCGCCGCGGCCACCTCCGCGGTGGCGGCCTTCAAGTCGGCGGTCCCGTGGGCGGTCCGCCGGGTGTCGCGTTGCGCCAGCCCCTTCTGCACCGCCTCCACCATCGTATCGACGATGATGCGGATCGACTTCACCGCGTCGTCATTGCCGGGGATGGGATGGGTCACGGTCGTGGGATCCGAATTGGAGTCGACCAGCGCAAGGCAGGGAATGCCGCAGCGCTTCGCCTCGGCCACGGCGATGTTCTCGTGGTTCACGTCGATCACGAAGAGCGCGCCGGGCAGGTTGTCCATCTCGAGGATGCCGTCGAAATTGCGCTGCATGCGCGCCATCTCCCGCTTGATGGCCGACTCCTCCTTCTTGGGCAGCTTGGCCATCTCGCCGCTGGTCTCCATCTGCTGGTAATGTTTGAACTTGGCGATCGAGCGCTTGATGGTGGCGAAATTGGTCAGCGTGCCGCCGAGCCAGCGGTGCACGCAATAGGGCATGCCGGTGCCGGTGGCGGCCTCGCGCACGAGGTCCTGGGCTTGGCGCTTGGTGCCGACGAACAGCACCACGCCGCCCTCGGCCACGAGGTTTTCGA
>CAZAFS010000400.1:0-3448 GCA_964484165.1 uncultured Opitutaceae bacterium
CTTTCGTCGGATTTCGCCGGCCTAGGTTCATGGTGCCGAGGCCGTCGATGTCCTTGGCCGGCGAAATCCGCCGAAAGACCGCCAGTTCGTCGAGGTGCCCCGGCAGCGGCGATTGGACGAGGATGCCGTCCACCGCCGGGTCCGCGTTGAGCCGGTCGATGAGGGCAAACAAGCCGGCTTGGGCGATGGCCGCCGGCGGCAGCACCACGCGCCCCTCGATGCCGATCTCCGCGGCCGTTTTCTCCTTCCGCTTGACGTACGAAACCGAGGCGGGATCGTCGCCGACGCGCACGAGGGTCAGGCAGGGGCTGCGCCCCGGCAGGGCGGCCACCTCGGCTTTCAGTTCGGCGATGATGTCCGCGGCGATCCGGTTGCCGTCGATCAGTTCCATGGGAAATTCACTGGACCGCCCGCCGCCGCTATTGGAGATCCAGGGTCTCGACCTCGATCACGAGGTTTTTGCCGTCGTAGGTCTGCGTGAGCCCGCCGGTAACGATCACGGGGCTGTCGACGAACTTCTCCATTTTCAACGTGGCCAGAACCTTGGTGACATCGAGGTAGGCGATGCGCTTGCCTTCCACGCCGTCGAGTTCGTAGTCGTAGTCCGGGCGGGGGCCGATGAGGAGGAAGCGTTTGGTCTCGACCAGCATGCCCTGATACGTGCGCGGCAGGGTGGAGGCGGGCCCGCTGCTCAGCACCGGCGCGGCGGGGGCGGCGGGGAGGGCTGGCGGCGGCACCGCCGCGGGCGAAACGGCCGGCGGCGGGGGGGAGGCGTCGCCGCCGATCTTGATGTAGCCCACGAGGTCCCGGGAAAGCTTGATCTGGGTCCAGCCGGGACGAAGGCCCGTGATTTCGACCTGGTCGCCGTCCTGCATGGTGGTAAGGACGGGCGCGTCGGCCTCGGGCAGCTGGCGGAGCGCGGCTCCGGGGTGGACATCGAGGCCCTTGGTGAGGTCGCTGTTGCGCACGTAGGCTTCATGGGGTCCGGAAAGCGCGACGGCCATCCAGCCGGGCGGGGCGGTGACGTTCGCCGCGGCGGTTGGTTCGGTGCCGGCTTTGATGTAGCCGATCGCAGGCGCGGCCGGGTCCGGCTGGGCGTGGATCGCCGTGGTTTCCATGAGCGGGGCCGCAGCCAGGGGGGCGGCCAGCAGGACGGCGGGGAGAACGAAGCGGAGTTGAATCTTCATGGTGGGCGGGCGTGAGGGGGCGGAACAAGGCTCCCGCGGGAACGGGTGCGGTACTGAGTTCGATCTGTTTGATAGAAAGTTGTTTCACCCCGCGCAAAGGAATTCCTTGGCGCAGGGCATCGGCGGGCAGTCGGAACGGGCTCCCTTCTGGGCAGCCGGGAACCGTCCGTGGCAGATGTATGGCAGCAAGGTCGTTGCGACAGCAAAAAAAATCGGCTCGCCCCGGGCGCGACAATTCATGCTACTGAAACCATGACCTTCAACAATCGCGTCGCCCTCGTCACCGGGGCCGGCCGGGGCATTGGCAAGGCCATTGCCGGGGAGCTTGCGAAAAGCGGTGTCACCGTCATTTGCGCCAGCAAGAATGGGGCGAATTGCGGCGCCGTCGCGGCCGCCCTCCTGGCCGCCGGCGGCAAGGCCCGGGCGCTCCCGATCGACGTCACGGATGGCGCCGCCATCGCCAAGGCCTCGACGGACTTGCTGGCCGAGTTTGGGACCATCGATATCCTCGTGAACAACGCCGGCATCACCCGCGACGGGCTGCTGTTCCGCATGTCCGAGGAGGACTGGAATGCGGTGCTCGCGACCAACCTCACGAGCTGCTACCACTGGACCAAACACCTCGGCCGGGCCATGACCCAGAAACGCTGGGGCCGCATCGTCAACATCGCCTCCGTGGTCGGCCTCACCGGCAACGCCGGCCAGGCCAACTATGCCGCGGCCAAAGCCGGCTTGATCGGTTTCAGCAAGAGCATCGCCAAGGAGTTCGCGCGCCGGAATGTCACCTGCAATGTGGTGGCGCCCGGCTTCATCAAGACCGATATGACGGCCGGGCTGAGCGACGAAGTCACCAAGGCGGCCCTGCACTACATCCCCCTGCAGCGCTTTGGCGAAGCCGCGGATGTGGCGGCGTTGGCGGCCTTTTTGTGCTCTGAGGAGGCCGGATATATCACGGGACAAGTTTTTACCGTTGACGGCGGCATGGTGATGTGATCCCAAGGATCAGCCCGAACCCTTGCCCATACATAACATGGCTGACCAGAAAACCATCGAACAACGCGTCAAAGAGATCATCGTTAACCAATTGAATGTTAACGAAGAGCAGATCACCCCAGAAGCGTCCTTCCTTGACGATCTGGGCGCCGATTCACTCGACACCGTCGAGCTGATCATGGCTTTTGAAGAAGAGTTCAAGGATGAGATCAAGGGAGAGATCCCGGAATCGGACGCCGAAAAACTCCAGACGGTCGGCGACGTGATCGCCTATATCGAAGAAAAGTCCTCTTCGAAATAATTCTTTCGTTCGCACTATCTTCGCGGCGTTCTACCGTGTTTCCCATGGAAACCCGTCGGTAGAACGCCTTTCTGTTCTCATGGATTCTGCCTCCCCCCCTCCGCGCGTGGTGGTCACGGGCTTGGGCGTTGTGACGTCCCTGGGCTTCGACGTGGACACGTTCTGGGCCAACATCCTGGCGGGGCGGAACGGCATCGGCCGTGTGACGCAGTTTGACGCGACCAACTACACCTGCCGGATCGGGGCCGAGGTGGTCGGGTTTGACCCGGCCAAGTACATGGATGCGAAGGAGGCGCGGCACAACGACCGTTACACGCATTTCGGGTTTGCCGCGGCGAAGATGGCCGCGGCCGACGCCCGGCTCGATCCGGCCGCCGAGGACGGCGACCGCATGGGCGTGATCATGGGCTCGGGCATCGGCGGCATGCACACCTATGAGCAACAGCTCCGGGTTCTCTGGGAGCGCGGCCCGCGCAAGGTGTCGCCGTTCACGATCACCTCCCTCATCAGCAACATGTGCGGCGGCCTGGTGGCCATTGAATTTGGCGCGCGCGGGCCCAACTTCGGCGTGGTGAGCGCCTGCGCCTCGTCCGCCCACGCGATCGGCGAGGCGTTCCACGCCATGCGCCGCGGTGAGGCCGACGTGATGATCGCCGGCGGCAGCGAGGCGGGCATCACGCCGTTTTCCTATGCGGCCTTCTGCTCGATGAAGGCGATGAGCACGCACAACGACGAACCGGACAAGGCCTGCCGGCCCTTCGATCGGAAGCGCGACGGCTTCGTCATGGGCGAGGGCGCGGGGGTGCTCGTGCTGGAGACCCTGGAGCACGCCCGGGCTCGCGGGGCCCGCGTCTACGGCGAGCTCATCGGCTACGGCGCCACCTGCGATGCGTTCCATATCACGCAGCCCGATCCCGACGGCCGCGGCCTGTCGCTCGCCATGACGCGCGCGCTCGCCTCCGCCCGG
>CAZAFS010000401.1:0-3444 GCA_964484165.1 uncultured Opitutaceae bacterium
ACAACCTGAGCGGTTGCATGCCTTCGTTTCAGTCCCTCCCCGGTTTCCGGGAGTTCTATCCTGAGGCGCTGGCGCGTCGGAACCACGTTTTCCGCGTTTGGCGCCAGACCGCCCTCGCGTTCGGCTTTGTCGAGTACGACGCGCCGGTGGTCGAGCCGCTCGATCTCTACAAGGCCAAATCCGGCGAGGAGATCGAGGAGCAGCTGTTCAGTTTTTCCGACAAGGGTGGCCGGGAAGTGGCGTTGCGGCCGGAGTTGACCCCCTCGGTCTGCCGCATGGTGGCGGCCAAGGCCAGCAGCCTGAAGCGGCCGATCAAATGGTTCAATGTCGGCGAGTTTTACCGCTACGAGCGCGCGCAAAAGGGGCGGCAGCGCAGTTTCTTCCAGCTCAACGCCGACATCTTCGGCGAGCCCGGGCCCGAGGCCGAGGTGGAGCTCATCGCGCTGCTCGTGCAGTGCTTCACTGCCTTCGGCCTCACCGAACAGGATTTCTGCGTCCGGCTCAGCGACCGCGACCTGTGGTTCTACTACCTGCGGGCGCTCGGCCTGGATGAGGCGCGCGTCCGCGCGCTGCTCGTCGCCATCGACAAATACGACAAGACCGGCGACGCGGCCTTCAAGGGTTACGCCGATCAGTTCGGCGCGCTGGACGCCGTGCTGAAACAAAAGGTGCTGGCGTTTCTGCAGATCAAGGGACTGGAACCGCTCGCGGCCACCCTGCAGCCGCTCAAGGTCGCCGAACTCGAGCGGCGGCTGGGCGACTGGCGCCGGCTGCTCGGGGGCCTGGCGGCGATGGGGCTGGAGCGGTTCCTCACGGTCGACCTCGGCGTGGTCCGCGGGCTGGCCTACTACACGGGATTTGTGTTCGAGGCCTTCGATCGCAAGGGCGACCTGCGGGCTCTCGCCGGCGGCGGGCGCTACAACGATCTGGCCAAGAAACTCGGCGGCCCCGACCTGCCCGCGGTGGGCTTCGCCATCGGCGATGTGACCACCGGGCTGCTGCTGGAGGAGCGGGGGCTGATGCCGCCGTTTGTCAACGCGCCCGACGTGGGCGTGGCCTACGACGGCGAGGCGGGGCGGCAGGCCGCCTTTCCGGACATCCAGGCGCTGCGCGCCGCCGGCCTGCGCGTCGAATACACCTTGAAGGAGCTGGCCTTCGGCAAGCAGCTCAAGGCGGCGTTCGACTCGGGCGCGAAGCTTGCGCTGCTTTACGGCGGCGACGAACTGGCGCGCGGGGTCGTGAAGCTGCGCGACCTGACCGGGCGGTCGGAGCACGAGGTGCCGCGTGCGCAGGTGCCGGCCGCGGTGCGCGACTTTTTCGCCGGAGCCTGATATGGCGAGACGGCCGGCCATGGTCCTGCTGTCGTATCTCCAAGTCGCGGTCGGCGCCGTGGCGTTCGCCTACGTGGCGCTCCTCGTTTATGCGTGGCTGGCCTCGGACCGGATGATTTTTCTGCCGCCGCCGGCGACCTACGCGGACGGCCCGCAGTTGACCCGGATCCCCACGCCGGACGGCGTGAAGCTGGCCGCGCTGTACCTGCCATACCCGTCGGCGCGGCATACGCTGGTCTATTTTCACGGCAACGCCGAGGATCTGGGCACCCTCGAGCCGCATTTGCACGATTTGCGCGACCGCCTGGAGGTTTCCGTCCTGGGGTGGGATTACCGCGGCTACGGCCGGAGCGGGGGCCGGCCGGACGAGCCGACGACGCTGCGCGACGCCCACACGGTGGTGGCGTACGTGACGGACACGCTCGGCGTGCCGCCGGAACAGGTCGTTCTCTATGGCTGGTCGCTGGGCAGTGGGCCCGCGGTGGACGTGGCGGCGAGCCAGCGGGTGGGAGGTTTGATCCTGCACAGCGCCTTCACCAGCGCCTTCCGCGTGATGACGCAGGTGCGCCTCCTGCCGTTCGACAAGTTCGTCGTCCTCGAAAAAGTCCCGCGAGTGACCTGCCCTGTGCTGGTGATCCACGGGACGGCGGACAAGGTGATTCCGTTCAGTCACGGGCTGAGAATCTACGCCGCCGTGCCGGGTCCGAAATACAAGCTCTGGGTCGAGGGCGCCGGCCACAACGATTTCATTGAGCTCGCGGGCGACGACTACTGGCGGGCGCTGCGGGATTTCATGGCCCGCCTCTGAGTCCGGCCGATCAGGGTCAACGCAAATTCTTCGGCCCGAAGGCGGCGGGCAGCAGGCGGTCGAGCGTGGTTTCGATCCGCTCCCGGCCGCGGCACGCGCACAGGACCATGGCGCGCGGGCCAAATTCGTTGATGACCTGGCGGCAGGCGCCGCAGGGCGGGGTGGGCGCACGGGTCGGCGTGTAGACGGCGACGGCGACGATCTTGCGTTCGCCCGCCGCCACCGCCGAGAAGATCGCCGTGCGCTCGGCGCAGTTGCTGAGTCCGTAGGAGGCATTCTCCACGTTGGCGCCGGTGAAGATTTTTCCGCTGCCGGCGAGCACCGCCGCGCCGACCCGAAAGCGGGAGTAGGGCGCGTAAGCAGTTTTGGCGGCCGCCCGGGCGGCGGTGAGCAGGCGGCGGCGCGAGGAGGACGGAAGGCTCATGGTGACGGCCGCAGTGTGGCGGGGGCGGGCCGACTTCACAATCCAAACTCCGCCTTCACCTCGGCGAACTTCTCGATGGCAAAGGCGAGATCGTCGCGACTATGCGCCGCCGACACCTGGGTGCGGATTCGGGCGGTCCCCTGCGGCACCACCGGATAGAAGAAGCCGACGGCGTAGACGCCCTTTTCCAGCAGGCGCGCCGAGACCTTTTGGGCCAGGGCGGCGTCGCCGATCATCACGGGGACGATGGGATGGGTGCCGGTCTTGATCGTGAGTCCGGCGTGGACGAGGCCCTCGCGGAAAAAGTGCGTGCTAATCTCCAGCTGGTCGCGCAGCTCGGTGGAGCGGGTGAGAATCTCCAGCGCCTTGAGCGAGGCCGCGGCCACGGTCGGCGCCAGGGTGTTGGAAAACAGGTAGGGGCGCGACCGCTGGCGGAGCAGCTCGATGAGGTCGCGGCGGCCGCTGGTATAGCCGCCGCTGGCGCCGCCGAGCGCCTTGCCGAGCGTCCCGGTGATGAGGTCGACGCGTCCCATGACGTCGCAATGCTCCGGGGTGCCGCGGCCGTGCCGGCCCAGGAAACCGACGGCGTGGCTGTCGTCGACCATCACGAGCGCGCCGTGTTTCTCGGCGAGGTCGCAGATGCCGCGGAGGTTGGCGATGTAGCCGTCCATCGAGAACACGCCGTCGGTGGCGACGAGCTTGAACCGCGCGCCGGCCGCCGCCGCCTCTCCGAGGCGGGCCTCCAGCTCGGCCAGGTCGTTGTTCCGGTAACGGTGGCGCTGGGCCTTGCAGAGGCGGATGCCGTCGATGATCGAGGCGTGGTTCAACTCGTCGCTGATCACGGCGTCCTCGGCGCCGAGGAGCGTTTCGAACAGGCCGCC
>CAZAFS010000402.1:0-3435 GCA_964484165.1 uncultured Opitutaceae bacterium
TTGACGAGCTTGATCTCCGCCTTGTGCTTGGTCCACTTCTGCTCGAGCGGGCCCGAGGGGATCTTGGATTCGAGTTTGGCCATGGCGGGAACGGGTCAGCGGCGGGCGACGGCGGAGGCGTCGGGCGCGAGTTTCTGGGCGGCGTACGTGCCGGCGGCGGGCTTCACCGCGCCCGTCAGGATGGCGCCGGGAATGGCGAGGTTGCCGAGGAAGTACAGCAGGCAATACAGGACCACGACCTTCTTCAGCGCACCGGCCCATCGCTCGCTGCGCCAGCCGAGCGACTGGAACATGCTCTCGGCGCCGTGGGCGAGGTGGAAGCTCAGCAGGCCGACGGCGATCATGTAGAACAGCGAGACGACCGGATGGGAGAAGCCGAGGAACACCATGCTGTAGACGTCGCGCACCGCCTGGCCCTTCGCCACCACGGGAAAACCCAGCAGGTGGAAATCGCCCGCCATGGTGTATTCCGGCAGCCGGCTCTTGAACTCGTCCGCCTGCGCCCAGCCCACCGTGAACTGGGCCAGGTGATAGAGCACGAAGGCCAGCACCACGACGCCCGTCCACCGCATGGTGCGCGAGGACAGCGTGGCCTGGATCGTGTGGCCGACCTCGTATTTCTCCGGCCGGGCCAGGTAATTTTCCAGCGTGAGCTGGACGGCGGCCCAGACGTGGATGAGCACGCAGGCCAGCAGGATCGCGCGCACCGCCCACAACGCCGGACCCAGACTTTGCAGGAAATGGGCGTAGCCGTTGAGCTTGTCGGGCGGGGAAAAGATCTGGAGGTTGCCGATCAGGTGGCCCGTGACGAAGACGAGCAGCACCGCCCCGGTGACGGCCATGAGGTATTTTCTGCCGAGGGAGGAGCCGAACAGACGGCCGAGGAGGTTCATTTCAGGGGGAGAACGGACCAGATCGAAGGAGGGCGCGGCCGCCGCGGGAGAATGCGCGAAACCGCGGGGAAACAGCAGCGCGGCGGGAACGTAGTGGCCCGGCCGGGGGGCGCCAAACCACCGGCCCGCATATTAGCGGGCTTGCCGGGGCACAGAAGGATATTTTTCGGTACCGACTCAGATTGTCATTGCGAGGAGCCCGCGAAATCGGGCGACGAAGCAATCCATCTGCCTGGATCGCCATCCTCCTTCGCCAAGCTACGGAGGACGGGCTGCCCCCGCCGCCGCGGCGGGGGCTCGCGATGACAAAACCAACCAAGTCATCACCTATCGTTCCGCCCGGAATATCCCATCCGGTCGCGGGTGCGCCGGGCGTCGCTCGCTCCTTCCTCCGGGAACCATGCCGGCCGGCGCTCACTTCGACAGCGGCTTCAGCAGGGCAAACTTCCCGCTGGCGGCGGGCTGGAGATACTTGCGGCGAAACAGATTCACGCGCACGTCGTCGCCCAGCACCCGCGCCACGGCCGCGGCCACCTCGCCCGGCGCGTTGTGGTCGGCGACGTAATGGAAATCCCAGCGCGTCTCGCCGGTCTGCACCAGGCAGTAATGCCAGCAGGTGAACCCGGCCGGCAGCGCCGCGTCGATGTCGCTTGCCGCCACCAGCCCGCCGTCGGGCCGCACGTAGAGATCCCGTTCGCGGCCGAGGATGCGGAAGCCGGTGGGCAAGCGCCGGACGATGTCGCCGGTGTTGTAGCGGAGCAGCGGCATGGCGCGGCGGTGGCGGGTGGTGACGTGGGTCTGGAACACGTCGGCCCGGCCGCGCCACGGCACGAGTTCCACGAAGGCGTTGTCCTCGATCACCCGCAGGTTGTCCTGGAAGGCGTCGCCGACAAAAATATACCCCGCTTCGGTCGAGCCGTAGAGATCCACCTGCGCCGCCGGGAAGACCTCGGCGATGCGGCGGCTGTGCTGCAGGCTCGGCTTGCCGTAGGTCAGGATGATGACCTGCAGGCTCGGCACGCGCACCCCGCGTTTGGCCGCGGCGCGCGCCAGCAGCGAGAGGTAGACCGGCTCGCCCTCGAGCAGGTCCGGCTTCACCGCCTGCAACTCGACCAAAATGCGGTCCCACTCCGCCTCCGGAAACACGAAGGGATCGCTCGTCAGGTTGAGATAGACCGTGCCCTCGAAATAGCGGTGCGGGAACGGCTGGTCCTCGTAGGGGCAGAGGTTGCTCGAGCACGCGACGGGCGCGAGCACGGCCCGGCGCACCGGGCGGTCGACCCACGGCGTCAGCCGCGGGTGCGCCAGGTAAGCCCGGCGCGCCTGCGCCGCCCACCAGCCGTCCTCCATGATCACGGTCATCGGCTCGGCGGTGGAGCCCGAGGTGTGCTCGTACTCGTACTCGCGGTTCTGCAGGCCGCGCTCGATCACGCTGTAATCCGCAAAGAACGCCGTCGGGCCGCGCTGCAGGATCTCCTGCTTGGTGAGCACCGGAATCTCGCGATAGCACGCCCATTGCAGCGGGGGCGGGTGCAGGGGGAAACGCTCCGCGTACAGCGGACTGCGCCCGTAGATCGCGCGGATCTCCGACTCGAGCGATGCGGGCAGGCGGGAGTCACACGCGGGGCCCAGCGTGTCGGAAGCATTGGCGAAGATGGGTGCGGTCATGACGGGACGAAGCGCGGGGTCGCCGGCCGAAGCCGGCGGCGCACCGCAGCAGGGACTCCCGAGGCACAAAAGCGTGCGCCGGGCCATAGTCAAACCGGCGCTCCCGGCCCCGGGGCGGATCCGCCGGCCGGCGGCGCGGCACCGCCCCGGCGCAGGCGTTCCCAAACCGGCTCAAACAGCAGCAGCGCATCGAGTACCAGCGCATGCCGGATCCGGCCGGCCCGGGCCCAGGCATACACCTCGTCGACCGGGGCGGTGAGAATTTCGATCTCCTCGTCGTGATCCCAGTGGAGGGCCGCGGTGGGTTCCACCTGCTCGACAAGCACCAGGTGGCAGACGTTGTTCATGATCGCCGGATTCGGATGCACGCCGCCGAGAATCCGGGCCGACCGGCCGGTGTGGCCGGTTTCCTCGCGCAGCTCGCGCTGCGCCGCGGCGAGGGGATCCTCGCCGGGCTCCATCACCCCGCCGGGGATTTCGAGGGAGAAATCGTCGATGCCGAAACGAAACTGGCGGACGAGCACCAGGCGGAAGTCCGGCGTGAGGGCGATCACGTTCACCCAGTCGGGCGCCTGGATCACCACGAAATTGCGCTCCCGGCCGCGCCCCGGATGCCGGTAGCGCGCATGCAGGACGTCGAACACCTGACACGAGGCGTACAGGGATTGCCCGGCTCGTTCCCACCGGGCCGGCACCGCGGAGCCTGGCGATTTGCTCATGCGTCCACAAAAAAGCCTCCGCGACGCAAGGTCGAGGAGGCTTTCGGAAAAAGAAACCCGGTGGATTACTTGGTCTTGACCGTCTGGCCGATCCGCAGGTGGTTCCAGCTGATGCCAGGATTGGCCGCTTCCAGCTGCGCGAGCGGAACGCCGGT
>CAZAFS010000403.1:0-3428 GCA_964484165.1 uncultured Opitutaceae bacterium
GTACTATATCACCTGCTTCGATCCCAAGACCGGAAACGCCAACACCGATGTCTGGACCAACCAGCTCGATGCGCTGTGGTATATGATCTCCATCGGCGAAGAGCCCTGCATCCCCGAGGACCGCGCCAAGAAGATCCTCAAGACAATCTACAAAAACAACCGCTCCTTCATGGGTTGGGCCATGTGCAAGACCGAGAACGGCAAACCGGTGGAATCCGACCAGGGAAAAGACGTTTATACGACCTCCAATTACGTCTTCGCGCAGCTGTTGGATTACTACGGGATGACGCGGGAGAGCAAGGAAGTCTACAAGTACATGGACCGGGTCGTCTTCGATTACGCCAATACCATGATCACACCGGACAACCTCCGGGCCGAATTGGAAAAGGAAGCCGGAGAATCCAAGCCGGGACCCCACTACATCGTCGCCGCCTATCCCCGGCCCGGGGCCGTCTGGACGCATCTGGTCATGAACCACATCAAGGCCCTGCAGGCCAGGACCCAATCCAAGACCATTGAGTCGCCGGACCTGATCCCGTTCTTCCCAGCGCTGCTGAACGGCCCGAAAAACGGGCAATCGGGAGCAGCCAACTAAGAAACCAATCGAAATGTCCAAGAAGTACGACATCACGTTCGTCGGCCACATGTGCTATGACGAGATCATTCCCTTCGGAGGAAAGCCCCACATCGCGCCGGGAAGCGCCGTATTATGCGGGGCCATGGTCGCCCCCCGCGTCGGGAAGAAAGTCGCCGTAGTCGTGAAGATGGCCAAAAAGGACGAACCCATCCTCCAGCCGCTAAAGGATGCCGGCGTCGACACCTACCTCATCCCAAGTGAAGAAACGACCTTTTCGAGGGTTTTGCACTATTCCGCCAACGTCGATGAGCGCAAATTGACCCTCGTCAAATCCGCCGGCCTTATTTCCATCAACGACGTCCCGGCGTTGCGCTCGACGTGCGTTCACCTGGCCGGGATTTCGGACACCGAATTCGACATGGCGCTCATGAAGGGCTTGAAATCCCGCGGCTACAGCCTCTCGACCGATATGCAGAGTTTCGTCCGCCACGTCACCCCGGTAACCCACGACATCGAGTACCGCGACGTCGCGAACAAGAAGGAAATCGCGGCCATGATGGACAAACTCAAACTGGACATTGTGGAAGCAAAAATTCTGACCGGCACCGACGATCTGGAGAAGGCCGCCATCATGGTCGAATCGTGGGGCTGCCCGGAAATCCTCATCACGCACTCCCAAGGCGTGCTGGCGCGGGTGAAGGGAAAGACGTACTACGAGAAATTCTCCAACAGCAACAGCTCGGGCCGGACCGGCCGCGGTGACACGACTTTCTCGGCATACTTGTCCTGGCGGCTGGATCACGACGTGGCGATCTCCCTCAAGTTCGCCGCCGCGCTTGTTTCGATCAAAATGGAGACGCCCGGCCCCTTCAAGGGAACGCTGGAGGATGTCACCAAGAGATTGAGGGAAAAACATTCCGCTCCCTCGAGCTGGAGCACAGCCGGCTCGACGCCGTGTCCGGCGGCTGGAAGATGAACCGCACCAACACCTGATTCAGCAAGATCGCCCCCGCCCAGCACGTCGTCCGCCCCCTGTTCGCCGAGACGATGACCGCCGGGCCTCCCGCACTTTTGCCCCCTTTCAAAAACCCAACCCCATGAGCGACTCCACACAAAGACTCTCCTTCCGGGAGAAGGCCGGCTACGCCCTGGGCGACGCCGCCACCAACTTCTTCTTCCAAGCCATGATCCTGTATCAGGGCCGGTTCTATACGGATGTCATGGGCCTATCCTCCTCGGCCGTCGCGTGGCTGTTCCTCATCGTCCGCGGCTGGGACGCGATCTTCGACCCGCTGGTCGGCACCCTGGCCGACCGGACGAACACCCGGTGGGGCAAGTTCCGGCCCTGGGTGCTGTGGACCGCGGTCCCGTATGGTCTGGTGCTCTGGTCGGCGTACACCGTGCCCGGCTTCGCGGGCAGCGCCAAGGTGGTCTACGCCTACGCCACCTACGTGCTGTTGATGATGTTCTACTCGGCGAACAACACGCCCTATTCCGCCCTCAACGGCGTGATGACGGGCGACGTCAACGAGCGCACCAGCCTCGCGCAGTACCGTTTCGTGGCCGCCATGTCGGCGCAACTGGTCGTGCAGGGCTTCACGCTTCCGCTGGTCGACAAGTTTGGCGGGGGCAATGTCGCGAAAGGCTGGTCCATCACGTTCGCGATCTTCGGCGGCCTCGTGATCCTGTTCTCCCTCATCGCCTTTCTCAGTTCACGGGAGCGCATCCGGCCCGATCCCCAGCAGAAGGTCTCCCTCCGGCAGGATGTCGCCGGGGTGTTCAAGTGCCGCCCATGGGTGGTGATGTTTCTGCTCACGATCTTCATCTTCACCACCCTGGCGCTCCGCGGCACGGCGATGTATTACTATTTCACCTATTTCGTGGACAAGGCGGCGCTCCTCGACTTCGTGCGGAGCTTCGGCCTCGGCACCATCGTCGCCGGCCATGGCGCGTGGTGGAAGACGGTGCTCGGCTGGTTCGGCTTCATCCTGCAGCCCGACGGCTCGAACGCCTCCTCCGTCGGCTTCAGCCTGTTCAATATTGCCGGCACGATCGTCACGATCATCGGGGTATTGACTTCGAAATGGCTTTCCGAACGCTTCGGCAAGAAGGCGGTGTTCGGCACCGGCCTCGCCCTGACGGCCCTGATCACGATGGCCATCGTCCTGGTGCCGGCCACGGCGGTCTGGCCGTTGTTCGTCCTGAGCCTGCTCTGGCCCGCGGCCTACGGCCCGACCATCCCGCTGCTCTGGGCCATGATCGCCGATGTCGCGGACTATTCCGAGTGGCAGACCGGCCGGCGGGCCACGGGGTTCGTCTATGCCGGCATTGTGTTCGCCCTGAAGGCGGGTCTGGGCGTCGGTGGCGCGCTGGCCAACGGCATCATCGGCGCGTACGGCTACGTGGCCAACGTCGCCCAGTCGGAACAGTCGTTGCGCGGCATCCAGCTGAGCGCGACCGTCTACGCGAGCATCCCGTTCGCGCTGGGTGTGCTCTGCATGTTCTTTTATCCGATCACCAAGGAACTGAACCTGCGCATCGGCGACGAACTCGCCGAGCGGCGAAAGAAATTCGCCGCCCCCTGAGCCCGGCCTGCTGCGGGTGTTCACCGGTGCCATGAACCGTTTCCGCTGCCTCCTGCTGGTGCTCGCCCTCATCCCGGCCGCGGGGGCCGGCGCCGCCGAACCCGGACGCGGCGCCTTCGCCTCCGGGCATTACCGCAACCTCTTCGGTGAGTTGCTCGGCCGCACCGACGCCGAGGTCGACGCGAAGATCCAGGCCGCCTGGCAGCAGCTCTTCTACGGCCGCGACGACGACCAGCGCGTCTACTACCCCGCCGGCCCCGACCAGG
>CAZAFS010000404.1:0-3414 GCA_964484165.1 uncultured Opitutaceae bacterium
TCCGCGGGAAGCCGTCCAGAATGCAGCCGTCGCGGTATTCGGGCCGGAGCAGGTGGCGGAAGAGAATGCTGACGACCTCGCGGTCGCCGACCATGTAGCCGGCATCCTTGTTGCGCCGGGCGTCCGGGGAGTCGAGCAGCGCGCTGACCACCACGGGCGGGCACGTCAGACCGCGCGTCCGGAGGATGAAGGAAGTGTTGGTGCCCTTGCCGGCGCCGGGCGCGCCGCCCAGCAGAGTGATTTCCTTGGGGAAGCGCAGGTTTTGCAGGCCGAATTCGATCTCGAGACCCTCCCAGACTGATTCGAAGATCAGCTGCGCGTCTTTGATCTCCAAGTCGGGCGATTTGGCCGGCACGCCGGTCGCCGGCGCCGGATCGTCGGCGGGAACGTTGGAGACGGAAGGGGGAACGGATGGGTTCATGGACCCGGAACAGGATTGTCGGAAAGGTGCGCGCCGGAGGCGTCGCGCGGGGGCGAGATGCACAAGGGTGATGGTTCCACGCGTGGGCGCAAACGACGGCGGAAGATTGTCGGTGCCCGCTCTGGCCGTCCCCATAAGTGTTTGATCCGCCGATTGCGTGGGCGGCGGCGGAAAACCCGCCGAAATGGGGCGCCGGCTCCTGACGTGCCCAACTTGGCGTCAGCATGCAAGATGGACAAGCCGGGGTTCAACAGGTTCGGCGTTGCGAGGGATCAGCCCGGCCATGGGCCGGCCCCTGACCAAGGGCAGGAAGTGACAGGCCGTGGAACCATCAAAATCGGTGCGAGTCTTGCACCATGGTTCTTTGTAGGTAGCTTTTGCTCGATAACCACGGCAAAAGGCTTGATGGCCAAGGTGAGATACTGAAATAATGTGATGAAACCATCGAGCGGGCAGGGGCGTCACTTTGAAGGCTTCCCGGACTGCGAACCGTTGCCCAACGGTGTTTGAGCAGATCGGGATGTTAGTTGAAGCTGGACTTGGCGGGGCCGCCGCAAGGCGGCCCCGCCTCGACTTTTTGGAAGGGACTGGATCGCCGCGGGCGGCGCGATTGTGATTGGCGGGGGAACCGCGGCGGCTTTTATCTGACAATGCTCCGGCCCTATGCGTATCCTCATCGTCGACGACGAAGCTAGTATCCGCAAAACCACCGCCATCGCAGTCCAGACCGTGGGTCATGAGGCGGTGGAGGCCCCGACCGGGGCACGGGCGCTCAAATTGGCTGAGAGCGAGGGCTTCGATGTGTGTTTTCTCGACGTCAAGCTCGGCGCGGAGGACGGTCTGGCAGTCTTGGAGAAGCTGCGGCTGGCTTCGCCGGGGCTGGCCGTGGTGATGTTCACGGCCTTTGCCAACATCGCCACCGCCGTGGAGGCCATGCGCCGGGGGGCCTTCGATTTCATTCCGAAGCCCTTCACGCCGGAACAGATCCGCCAGGTGCTGCAGAAGATCGCCCGGACCCGCTCGCTCGAGCAGCGCGTGCAGCAGCTGGAGTCCCAGCTGGCTGGCGAGTCGCCGGAGATTGACCTCGCCTCCGCCGAGCCGGTCGTGCAACGCGTCCTGGACATCGCCTTCCGGGCCGCCGACACGGCTGCGACCATCCTGATCGTCGGGCCGAGCGGGACCGGCAAGAACGTGCTCGCGCGCGAGATCCACCGCCGCAGCGCCCAGCGCGAGCGGCCGTTTGTGACGGTCAACTGCCCCAGTCTTTCGAAGGAGCTGTTGGAGAGCGAACTGTTCGGCCACGTGAAGGGCGCATTTACCGGCGCCGTGCAGGACACGTTTGGCAAGGTCGCGGCGGCGGCGGGCGGCACGCTGTTCCTCGACGAGATCGGCGAGATGCCGCTCGAAATCCAGCCCAAGCTGCTGCGCTTGCTGCAGGACCGCGAGTATGAGCGGGTGGGCGAGGTCCGGCCCCGCAAGGCCGAGTTGCGGGTCATCGCCGCCAGCAACCGCAACCTGGTGGAGGATGTGAAGGCCGGCCGCTTTCGCGAAGACCTCTTCTATCGTTTGAACGTCATCACCCTCGCGTTGCCCGGCCTGCACGAGCGCCCGGCGGACCTCCTTCGGCTGGCGGAGAACTACGCCGGGTTCTTCGCCCACCGCCTGGGCAAGAAGCTGCGGGGCCTGGCGCCCGAAGTGATCGCCTCCTTTCGGGCCTACGCCTGGCCGGGCAATCTGCGTGAACTGCGCAATGTCATCGAACGCGCGGTCATCCTGGCCGGCGGCGACACGCTGGCGCTGGCGGATCTGCCGGAGGAATTCTCGCGCCAGCCCGAGTCTTCGGTGGCGGTGGGGGCGCGGGTGACGCTCGATGAGCTGGAGGCCGAACACCTCCGGCGCATCCTGGCCAAATCGCCCACCCTCGATGAGGCCGCCCGTACGCTGGGCATCGACCCGGCGACGCTCTACCGCAAGCGGCAGAAACTCGGGCTGCTCTGACGCGGAGCGGCGTCCGCCGGGGGCGGCGGCGATCCCCCTGGTGTTTTTCGCCGCGAGTTCCTGATTTCCAGATTCGCCCGCATCTGTTGTAGTTTTCGCGCCCATGCTGCGCACCCGTCTTTACCTCGGCCTGCTGCCGCTCCTGCTGCTGCTGATCGCCATGGGCGGGTACGCGCTGCTGACCTGCCTGAGGCTGAGCCGCGCGGTCGAAGTGACGCTGGTGGGCAATTACCGGGCGATGCTGGCCACCGCGGAGATGAAGGACGCCGCAACGCTCGTCAACGCCGCGTTGTATCAGGCCCAGCGCGGCGAGTTTCTCGCCGCCCGGCAGCGGCTGGCGGAGCAGCGCGCGCGCTTCGAACGCAACCTGCGCGAGCAGTCGATGGCTTCGGCCGCCACGCCGCGCGCCCGCCCCCTCGAGCTGGTGGACCGGGCCTTTGCCGCCCAGGCGGCAAAGGATGAGGAGCTCTTGCGCCGGCCGGGTCTGGATCTGGCGGTGCTGCGGGAAACCGAAACCGCGCTCTTCGGCACACTCAAGGCGCTGGCAGATCTGGCGCAATTCGATCACAACGCGCTGGAAGCTGACGTCGCCCGGGCCGCCCAGACCAGCCGCACGACCGTCCGCCTCCTGGCCGGGGCGATGGCGGCGGCCGTCCTGCTCTCCCTCTTTCTCTCCTACCACCTCAGCCGGTCGCTCCTGCGGCCGATCAAAGCGCTCACGTCGTCGGCCGTGGCCTTGGGTGACGGCACGCTCGATCACGAGGTGCCGGTGCTGTCCCGCGATGAGCTGGGGGAGCTGGCCCGCGCCTTCAACACGATGGGCGCGAAGCTGCGTGCGTTTCGGGATGCGACCACGGCGCGGGTTCTGCACGTCCAGCGCACCATGGAGGCCACGCTGACCTCGTCGCCCGATCCCGTGTTCGTGGTTTCGCGGGATGGCGGCGTGGAGCTGCATAATCCCGCCGCCGCGGTGCTGGCCGCGCTGCCGGAGTTCA
>CAZAFS010000405.1:0-3412 GCA_964484165.1 uncultured Opitutaceae bacterium
ACAAGGTCAACGAGGACCTGCGGCTGACCTACCGGTACCTCGACCTGCGCCGGCCCAAGATGCGCCGGAACCTCGAGATCCGCCACCGCACCACCAAGGCCGTGCGGGATTACTTCGACGCGCAGGGCTTCATCGAGGTCGAGACGCCCATCCTCTTCAAGAGCACGCCGGAAGGCGCGCGCGAATACCTCGTGCCGTCGCGCATCCATCCCGGGGAGTTCTACGCGCTCTCGCAGTCGCCGCAGCAGTTCAAGCAGATCCTCATGGTGGCCGGCGTGGAGCGCTATTTCCAGATCGCCCGCTGCTTCCGCGACGAGGATCTGCGCGCCGACCGCCAGATGGAATTCACGCAGATCGACGTCGAGGTCTCGTTCATCGACCGCGAGGGCATCTACGCGCTGTTCGAGGGCATGCTGCAGAAGATCTGGCGGGACATCCTCGGCGTGGAGCTGACGGCGCCGTTTCCGCGGCTGGTTTTCCGCGACGCGATGAACCGCTACGGCGTGGACAAGCCCGACACGCGTTTCGCGCTGGAACTCGTCGATTTCACCGATCTCTTCAGGCCCTCCGGCTTCAAGCTGTTCGCCGCGACCGCGGCGGGCGGCGGGGCGGTGAAGGCAATCAACGCCAAGGGCCTCGCCGACATCACCCAGGGCGAACTCACCGGCCTGGAGGAGGCGGCAAAATCCCTCGGGGCCAAGGGGCTCGCGTTCATCAAGGTCGAAAGCGGCGAGTGGAAGTCGCCCATCGTGAAGTTTTTCTCGGCGGCGGAGAAGGCGGAGCTCACGCGGCAGCTGGCCATCGCCGACGGCGACCTCATCTTCTTCGCGGCGGCGCCGTGGGAGAAGGCGTGCGCGATCCTCGGCCGCATCCGCCTGGAGTGCGCGGCCCTGCTGGAGAAGCGCGGCAAGTTGAGCCGCCCGGCCGACCGGTGGAATTTCCTGTGGGTCGTCGATTTTCCGCTGATGACCTACAACGAGGAGGAGAAGCGCTACACCGCCACCCACCATCCGTTCACGGCGCCCGTGGCCGAGGATATTGCGCTGCTGGACACCGACCCGCAGCGGGTGCGCGGGCAGCACTATGACCTCGTGCTCAACGGCTGCGAGCTGGGCGGCGGTTCGATCCGCATCCACCAGCCGGCGCTGCAGGCGAAGGTCTTCACGGACGTGCTCAAGATCCCGGCGGACGTGGTGGAGAGCCGGTTCGGCTACCTGCTGCGCGCGTTCAAGTATGGCGCGCCGCCGCACGGCGGCATCGCCTTCGGCCTGGACCGCCTGGTCGCCCTGCTCTGCGGCACGCCGAGCATTCGCGACGTCATCGCCTTTCCCAAAACGCAGAAGGCGCAGGACCTGATGACGCAGAGTCCGACGCCAGTGACGGCGAAGCAGCTCCGCGACCTGCATATTCAAACCGTGAAGCCGGCTTAGCCGGTTCCTTGGCGGAAGCGGAGATGCGCGCGGATGACCATCGCCGCGATTAATTTATTTCATTGATGGCGCGGGAACCTTGGGTTTCCGCGGGGGCGCGGGGACCGAAAGCCCGCCGGGCGGGAGGGGCGAAGACGCACCATTGGCATGGTGCCTGCTAAAAATTCCGCTCATCGGATTTTCCGCTGTGCCGGAACGGATGGCCGGGCGGTGCGCGGGGGAAACGATGCGTTTCAAGTTCGGTCACCCAGGCGGATCACGACGAGCCGTCTGTTCAATCCACAATCACCGCGCCCCGGCAGACTGGGGCGGACATCACCACCATGACACTCCGAAATTCAGGCTTCAGATGGCTGGGCGTGGCCCTGCTCGGGTTCGCGCTCTGCAGTGGTCTGGCCACCTCCAAGGCCCGGGCCGACGACCCCAAACCAGATCCGGCGGGCACCGCCACCGGCTCCTCCGTGGACGCGCAGGATGCGTCCGGCACGCACTTCGTGGTCACGGCGCCGGACGAATTGAGCGCCGACGACAAGAAGGATCCGGCCAAGGTGAAGGCCTATGAGGAGGCCAAAAAGGCGTACGATGATTACGCGGCCCAGGCCAAGCTCGAGCCGCTGGCGGTGAAGCTGTCCGACTCCGTCGGCCACAACCGGGTGGCGATCAACTTTACCTGGACGCTGGTCACCGGCTTCCTGGTCATGTTCATGCAGGCCGGCTTCGCGCTGGTGGAGACCGGGCTGTGCCGGGCGAAGAACGCCGGGCACACCATGTCGATGAACTTCATGATCTATCCCATGGGCATGCTCGGCTTCTACATCTGCGGCTTCGCCTTCATGTTCGGCGGCGTCGGCGCCATCGGCACGATGGGCGGCTACGCCGGGTTGAATCACGAGCTGGGCTTCCATCTCGGCGACAAGTTCTTCGGCCTGCTCGGCTGGAAGGGCTTCCTGCTCCAGGGCGCCGGCTACGACACGGCGGCGTTCGCGCTCTTTCTTTTCCAAATGGTGTTCATGGACACCACGGCCACGATTCCGACGGGGGCCGCGGCGGAACGGTGGAAATTCTCCGCGTTCATGATCTACGGCTGCTGCATCGGCATGATCATGTACCCGGTCTTCGGCAACTGGGTCTGGGGCGGGGGCTGGCTCTCGCAACTCGGGGTCCTGTTCCCCGGTCTGGGTCATGGCCATGTGGACTTCGCCGGCTCGTCCGTGGTGCACATGCAGGGCGGGGTGATCGCGCTGATCTTCGCCTGGTTGATCGGGCCCCGCCACGGCAAGTACGACAAGACCGGCAAGCTCGTGCACCCGATCACGCCGCACAACCTTCCCATGGTGATGCTCGGGACTTTCATTCTCGCCTTCGGCTGGTTCGGCTTCAACCCGGGCTCCAGCCTGGCGGCGACCGATCTCCGCATCGCGGTTGTGGCGGTGAACACCATGCTCGCCTCCGCCACCGGCGCGCTCGGCGCCACCCTGTGGATGTGGTGGTTCCGCACCAAGAAGCCCGATCCCTCCATGATGTGCAACGGCATGCTGGCAGGGCTGGTGGCAATCACGTGCCCGTGCGCGTTCGTCAGCGCGGGAGGCGCGAGTCTCCTGGGGCTGGTCGCCGGCATCCTCGTCGTCGAGTCGGTGTTCTTTTTCGAGAAGATCGGCATCGATGACTGCGTCGGGGCCATCTCGGTCCACGGCGTCAATGGGGCGTGGGGCTGCCTCTCCCTCGGTCTTTTCGCCGACGGCACCTATGGCGACGGCTGGAACGGTGTCAGCGGCACGGTGCGCGGCCTGTTCTACGGCGGCGGCTTGGGGCAGTTCTGGGCTGAGCTCATCGGCGTGACCACCTGCTTCGTTACGCTGGCCGTTCTCGCCATCGTGGTCTACAAGATCGCCGAGGTGCTCGTGGGCAATCGTGTGTCCCTGGAAACGGAGATCGAAGGCCTCGACGTGCCCGAAATGGGGGTCCCCGGCTACGCCGGCATG
>CAZAFS010000406.1:0-3410 GCA_964484165.1 uncultured Opitutaceae bacterium
ACCGGCAGCGTCACCTTCTGCTCCTCGTTGCCGTTGATGAAGGTGTAGGTGATGCGCGTCGCCGTGCGGACCAGTTCCGCATAACGCGGAAACGGCCACGTGGCCACCGGCTCGTCGTTGATGCGCGTGCAAAGGTCGCCCGCCTGCACGCCGAGCTGCTCCGCCGGCGAATTGACCACCACCCCCGTCACGCGCCAATAGGCGGGCAGCTTGGTGAAACTCAGGCCGGTGCTGCGGACGGCCGCGACCTTGACCGGGTCGTAGGTGGGCCGGAAGAAGGTCGCCTGGTTGCGCCGCTGGTCGAAGGTCACGGCAAAGTCCCGCAGCAGCCCGCCGCCGATCGAGGAGAGCTCGTCGGTCAGGTCGACCACGGGGTTCTCGATCACATACGCGCCGATGGTGAGCGTCTGCGCCAGGCGGCCCGTCATGAGCAGGCGGTCGCCCGCCAGCGTGGCGGCCAGGGTGCCCGGCTTCGGGCCGAACTGGAAGGTGGGATGGAGACCGACGGTGTTGAGGCTGAGCGCGGCGTCGCTGCCCGAGTCGATCAGGGCGATGAAGGATTCGTTGCCGAGCTGGATCGGAATCAGCGGCGTGTTCTGCTCGTTGTTGAAGGGAATGGTGACGCCGGGCAGAGCCATGGGCACGCCCTGCGGCGTGATGACGATCTGCGAGTGCAGGTAGTCGAGCGTGAGCAGCGTCTCGCGGAACAGGGGGAAGCCCAGCACGCCGTCGATGTGCACGCCGAGGTGGTTCGACAGGTCCTCCAGGTCGTAGACCAGCACCTGGACGCCCTCGAACCGCGCCGCGCCGAGGTTCAGGCGGGTCAGGGTGGCGGGATTGAGCAGCTTCACCTTTCCGCTGGCATCGCGCACGCGCACCGGCGTCTGGCTGCCGCGGGCGCGGCCGCCGTAGCGCTTCACCAGCTCGGGCGTGACGATCGTGGCCGAGGAGCCGGTATCGATGATGAAATGGTAGGGGCCGTGTTTGTCCCACTGCGCCTCGACGACGAGGAAGTTGGAGACGAGCGTGGCCGGCAGGACGCTGCGGGCCGATTCCAGGCTGGTCCGCCGCGGCGGCAGCCGGAAGGTGGCGCAGCCGGACAGCGCCCACCCGACACAGCACAATAGCAGCGTGACCGGCACCAAGCCCGCCCGTGGTCGGCGGCTGGAGGGGGATGGCGGGAGGAAATTCATTGGGCCGGTTTGGGCAGGCGCAGGCCGATCACGATGGGGATCAGCAAAAGCATGGCCCCCAGCATATAGGTGAAGAGGGAATCGCACCACCAAAAGACGACACCCGCCGCCAGTGGGCCAATCGCGCGCGCCAGCGACCCCAGCGAGCGAAAGACGCCTAGGACCCGGCCCTGCTGCTCGCGGGGGCTGTAGAGGGCGATCAGCGCCGAGAACGCCACGTTGGCAAAACCCGATCCGATCGACACCAGTCCGAGCGCCGCATAAACCGGCAGGGTGCGGCCGGCCAGGGCGAGCCCCGCGAGGCCGGCCGCGATCGCCGCCATGCCGCCGATGGCTCCGGCCTTTTCCCCAAATCGCGGCATCAGGCGGCGCACGAGCACCCCCTGGGTCAGGATCGACATGACGCCGGCGAACACAAAGATGTAGGTCAGCTGGTGCTCGGTATAGAGCAGCCGCTGGGTGACCAGGAAGCTGACCGTCATCTCGTAGCCGGCGAACACGAGCGCGAGCAGGAAGAATACGAGGTTGGCCCGGCGGACGGAGGTGTCGCGGATCGAGAGCAAAACGCGGAACGGGTGGAGCGTGCGCTCAACCCCGGGTTCGCTGCGGTGCTCCGGCAGCAGGGTTTCGCGAAACCGCAGACTGATCCAGACGAGGTTCAGGAGCGAAAACGCCATCGCCACGAGGGCCACCGCGGAAAACGGGTTGAAGCCGAAGCGCGCCCAGCGCGGGCCGGGCTCGACCGCTCCGATGATGCCGCCGATGGCGGGGCCGGTGATGAAGCCGAGGCCGAAGGCCACGCCGATCAAGCCCATGCCCTTGGCGCGATTCTCGCGCGTCGTGACGTCCGCCACCGCCGCGGTGGCCACGGACAGATTGCCGCTCATCGCCCCGCCGACCAGGCGCGAGACGATGAACAGCCAGAATGACCCGCTGAAGGCCCACAGCAGGTAGCTGAAGGCGGTGCCGGCCACGGTCAGCAACAGCACGGGACGCCGGCCCGCGCGGTCGGAGTGGGCGCCCCAGACCGGGGCGAACAGAAACTGCAGCAGGGAATATGCCGAGCTGATCACCCCGCCGACCAGGGCGGCGACCAGCAAGGGATTCTGGGCGGAAGGCGGCGCCAGCGATTCAATGCGCCCGAGCAGCCAGCCGAGCACCCCCGCATGCCCCTCCTTGTCCAGGTAGTATGTCAGCAGGCGCGGAATGAGCGGGAACGAAATGGAGAAACCGATCAGATCGATGTACAGCGTCAGGAAGATGACGCCCAGGGAGAGCGGCTTCGGCGCGGGCGGACTGGCGGTGGCGGAGGAAGGCGCGGTGGTCACGGGAAAGAGGAGGAGCCCACGCTACTGGCGGGACGTTCGGGTGCAATCGCAGTTTGGCCGGCAGCGGGCGGGGCCCGCCGCCAAAATCGACGCGGAAAGGCCCGCTCCTGCGCGGCACGGTCGTGGTTCTCGCGTTTCGATGGGTCATGCTGAGCGCAGCGAAGCATCCAGAGGAAGATCGTAGCCGCTCCGGCGAAATCCTACTGGATCCTTCACTTCGTTCAGGATGACATCCTCTGTCGCCCGTCCGCCGGCGGCCCTACGTGCGCGGCGGCTGGTGCTCGAGGTGGAAGCGGTGCAGGAACCGGTGCACGACCGGCGCCAGCAGCACGGCCACCGTGGTGAGAAAGGCCACGCCGCTGAAGATCGCATAGCACCCGGCGAAGAGCTTGCCCGCGGTCGTCTTGATCGGATCGACGGGGCCCATGCCGGACAGGATCATCGCCGCGTTGGCGAACGCGTCGACCCAGGGCAGGCCCTCGAGGAAATGGTATCCGCCCATGCCGACGAGCAGCCCGGCGAGCAGGAAGCCGGCGGCGATCAGGCCGTACCGCCCGAGACGGCGGTAGTAATCACGTCGCGGCAGCAGCGGCTCGTTGCGATGTTCAAACATGGCGGCGGACGGGACCGGGGGGAGCGGAATGATTCTGATGAGCTCGCGGCCACCGTGGCGGGCGCCGGCCCCGGCCTACCATTTGTAGGGCAGGGGAAACCGGGACGTGAGCTTGATCACGCGCGCCTTCGTCTCCGCGATCACGGCGTCCAGCCGGTCGGTGCCGACGGCGGCGAGCACGGCGTCGAGGCAGGCGGCGATCTCGCCCATGTCGGCCTCGACCATGCCGCGGGTCGTCACCGCCGGCGTGCCGAGGCGGAGGCCCGACGCCTGGAA
>CAZAFS010000407.1:0-3404 GCA_964484165.1 uncultured Opitutaceae bacterium
CCGTGCTCATGGTGTTCCACCAAGTCACGCCGTTCTTCGAACCGGCGGTGCGGAGCGTGCTCACCCAGACGTTCCGCGATCTCGAGCTGGTGCTGGTCGACAATGGTACGGGGCTTGGCGTGGGGCCGCTCGGGGAATGGGGGCGGGATCCGCGCATCCGCCTCGTTGTGCGGCCGGCCAATGGCGGAATCGCGGTTGGTCACAATGCGGCGCTGGCGCATGCCTGCGGAGCCTACGTCGCACTGCTTGACTCCGACGATGTCGCGCTGCCCGACCGGATTGGCCGGCAGGTCGCGGTCTTGCGCGCTGAGCCGCGCCTGGGCCTCGTTTCGTCGCGGGTCGCGGCGATCGACGAACATGATGTGGTGACCGGTCCGGAGTTTTGCCTGCTCGGCGAGCAGGAAGCTTACGTTTATTCCGCCTACACGATGCCGGGCATCACGCCCAGCTACACAGGCCGACGGGAGGTTTTCGAACGCTTCCCGTATCGGCCGGAGCTGACTTGTGCCGCCGATTACGATTTCATGGCTCGCGCGGCCGAAGTCTGGCCGATGCGGGGTGTGCCCGAAGTGCTGACCCATTATCGGCATCATGGCGGACAGGCGACCCGGCAGTTCTTCGGCCAGCAAATTTTTGAAGCGTGCGCCATCCGACTCCTCACGGCGCGCCGCCGCCACGGCCGTCCGGAAGACTTGACCGGAATCGTGGCGGAACTCGGAGGATGGCTGCGCGATCCTCCGGCGCTGGCCGAAGTGTATGCCCGATTCGCCGACCTGTCGGTGCGCGAGGGGTTCGCGCGGCTGGCGGTCTATCACGGGCGCAAGCTGCTCTCGGTGCGCCGCGACCTCGCGGCGGTCGCGCGGGCGTTACGAGTGTTTGGCGCGGCGCTGCGGATCGCGCCCGGCGACGCGCCACTGCTGGGGAGGTTGTTTTTCACCGGCCCCGTGCGCGCCCACGGACTTAAGCCGGCCTGAACAGATACCGCCGCGCCAGCGGGCGGTTGATCACCCAGGGTATCGCCGGCGACGCGAGCAGCCAGCGTATGAACCATGCTTCGCCGCAGACCGCGGCGCCGATTCCGCCCGCGACCAGCACGGCCGCCGCAGTGAGTTCCACCGGGCCGCAGGCCCGCTCCCGTTTGCCCGCGAGCAGCAGCGAGTGATAGAACTGGCCCGTCGTCACACTCAGGCCGAAGCATCCCGAGGCCAGAAGCAGGCCGAGCGCCGGACGATAGTGTTCGTGAATCAGGGGGCCGATGAGCAGCGGGGCGATCAGGCGGAGCGTTGCCAGGCCGGCCAGGCTGACCGCGGCGTGGCCCAGCGCCACGCGGTCGACCCGCCGCGCGAGGTCGCGCCGTTGATTCGGCTTCTCGCTGGCGCTGGCAAAAAATCCGGGTTGAAAGTACTGCAGGGAGATGGTGCCCAGCATCGAGGGCACCAGGATGGCGAGATTGCCGGCCAGAACAAAGAAGCCGGTTTCGGCCGGGCCAAAAAACAGCGCCATGGTCCAGCGATTCAGTCCCGAAAGGACCCAGCCCGTCACGGCGAGCATGACGAAGAGCGGCCCTTCATAAACCGGTGTCAGGACCCGCGCGGCTGCCGTCCGCGGGTGCAGGTAGGCGCGCAACGCCCAGACCCCTGCGGCCGCCAGAGCGAACGCGTGCAGACAGAAACCTCCGTAGAGCGCGAACACGGAGCCGCCCACCGCGGCGTAGAGCAGGGGCGGCAGAAACGACCGGGTGACCGATCCCGTGCTGGACACCGCGAGGTCGCGCCAATTCTCGCTCGCCGCCTGCAACGCGGTCTGGGCGATCGTACTGCCCGAAAGCAAAGCCGCGGCTAGGAAGATGAAGGGGAAAACCGCCGGCCCGCCGCCGCCCGCCATCAGCCCGGCAGCCACGAGTGCGGCCAGCACGAGCCACGGCAGCTTGCGTCCGGCGGCGCCCAGCACCTCGCGCAGCAGCGCCGCGCGATTTTCCGCCGCGGCCCAGTGGCGCCACACAAACTTGATGAGACCCGCATGCACCACCCACATGCCGAGCGGCGTGAAAGTCAGAAACAGCCCGTAGACGCCGTAGTCCGCCGGGCGCACGAGCCAGGTGGTGAGCTTTACGCCCGCCACGCCGCAGGCGAGGCCCACCGCCTGGCCGAGCAGGATGGGCACGAGTCGCGGCGAAGCTCCGGAGCGGGGGATCCAGCCGGAATTCATCGCAGGCAAGCGGCGGCGGTGGCGGGAAGCCCGTGGCCCGACGGCGCCGGAACCGTGGCCGAGGACAAGAGCGGCGCACCCATCATGCCGCGAGGTCTGCACAAAAACCCGTCCGATGCAGCCCTTTTCTTGGCGGGGCCGGCGGACCAGTTTGCAGTTTCCATGCTCCCTCGGTCGGGTATGACTGGCGGCATGGGTACGGCCCCCATCAAGCTGGTGCATGTCGCCGCGTGGATCCGCACGATCGGCGGGGTCGAAACGCTGCTGGCGCGACACGCGCGCCTCGACACCGCCAACGGCTTCGACGCCTGGCAGTGGGCGTTGTTCGACCGGAATCCGGCGGGGAACCGGGCCCGCTACGCGACCCAGGCGTTCTGCTGGCGCTCGACGCCGCGGGCCATGCGGCGGGCGATGCGGCGGCAGCTGGCAGCGAGCCCGGGCGCGGTGGTCGTGTGGCACAACGGCTGGGGCCTGCCGTGGTTCGGTGATCTCGACGGTTCCGTGCGCCGCGTGGTCTGCTTGCACGACGGCGTGACCGACTTTGGCCGGTGGCTGCCGCAGATCGTTGACCTGGTCGACGGCGTGACCTGCATTAGCCTATCGGCCGGACAGGACGTGGCCCGCCTGCTGCCGGATCTTCCCCCCGAACGACTGGCGATCCTGCCGCTACCGATCGATCCACCAGCCGGCTTGGCGACGGCACGCCCGGCGAGGAAGGAATGGACCATCGGGTGTGCCGGCCGCCTGGTGCGTGCGCAGAAACGCTGGGATCGCCTTGTGCCGTTCGTGCAGGAGCTGCGCCGGCTGGAGGTGCCGTGCCGGCTCGAGGTCGTGAGCGACGGGCCGCTGCGCCCCTGGCTGGAGCGGCGGCTGGGCGGCGATCCGCGAATCCGGTTTCTCGGCTGGCAACAGCTGGCGGATTATTGGCAGCGGCTGCAGGGCTGGGATGCGGCGGTGTTTTTCAGCGATCACGAGGGCGGGCCGCTCGTCCTGCTGGAAGTGATGGCGGCGGGCGTCATTCCCTTCTATCCGGCGATCGGGGGTAGCCTCGGGGATGATCTTCTTCCTCGCCTCGACCCGCGCTGCCATTATCCGGCGGGCGATCCGGTTGCAGCGGCGCGGGCGGTGCACAAAGTTCTGGGGTCGCCGCCGGAGTTGCTCGCCGGGCTGCGGCAGCGCGCCCAGACGCTGACCGG
>CAZAFS010000408.1:0-3391 GCA_964484165.1 uncultured Opitutaceae bacterium
ACATCGACCAGCGGTATCGGCAGAACTACGGGATGAGTTTCCTCGAGAACCTGAATCTCATCCGGGACCGCGGCGAAAACGCGCTCCTGCAGACGCTCACCGACCGGTTCGCCTGCGAAAAATGCGGCGAGCTGACCTCCGTCCATAACGGGAAATGCTTTCGGTGTGATGAGGTCAAGAGTTGGCGGGGTTGTTAGGTGCTGACTCAGTTTGTCATTGCGAGGAGCCCGCTATACCGGGCGACGAAGCAATCCAGCTGGCTGGATCGCCACGCCCGGCGATGCCGGGCTCGCGATGACATGGCAAACTTAGTCGCTACCGGAACTAAAACGGGCGCGCCGCCCAGCATTTTTGTTGTAGGGCGGCATCGCCGGAATGCCGCCGCGTAGCGCAGGCTTCCAGCCTGCCGTGCAAGCAGCCGAGGATGGCTGCGCTACTTGCCGACGTTCCTACGACCTAACGTTGCAGGATGGTCGCGCTGCTGGCCAGCAGCGCCGGGCGCGCAGTCCGGCCTTTTTGTAGGAGCCTGCTTGCAGGCGATGGCGCAACGCCGGTAGGGCGCTCTGCTGGCCAGCAGAGCCGGCCGCGCCGCTCACGAGCTCAAGACGCCGGCAGCCGCAGGTTCCGCGCGTGAAACGCCAGCGCGTCGCGGACGTGCAGGTCCCAGTAGTCCCAGTCGTGCCCGCCCGGAAACTCGCGGTAGAGATGCGGCACCTGCAGTTCCAGCAGGTCCCGGTGAAACCTCCGGTTGTACTCGAGGAGGGAATCCTCGGTGCCGCAGTCGATCAGGATCCGCGGCAGGCGGTGGTGGCGGCGGCGCGCGCGCCGGACGAGCGTCAGCAGATCGTGCCGCGTGCCCATCGCGCGCCGGCCGAAGATCCGCTGCAGCTCGGAGAAAAACGCCGGCGGATGCTTCCGGAAGATCCGGTCCCGCCGCGCCTGCCGCGGACTGAGGTTGAGGTTGAGCCGCATGAGCGCGCCCGAATGGCTGTGGGCCGAGCAGAATTTTTCCGGGTAGCCCAGCGCCACCCGCAGCGCTCCGTAGCCGCCCATGGACAATCCGCCGATGGCCCGGGCGGCGCGCGCCGGCCGCGCGGGAAAATTGCGTTCCACGAATTCCGGCAGCTCCTCGCCGACATGCCGCGCGTAGGCCGGGCCCTCCTCGTTGTCCGTGTAGAAACCCCGGTAACCGTCGGGCATGACCACGATCAGGGGCAGCTCGCGCACATAGACCTCGATGCGCGAGCGCCGGAGCCAGATCGTCGAGTCGTCGCTCAAGCCGTGCAGCAGGTAGAACGTCGGATACGGCGGGCGCCCCACTGACGGCAGGAGGACCTGCATCGTGGTCTGCTTGGCGAGAATGTCGCTTCTCCAGTGAACCTGGGCCCAGGGCATGGCGAAAACTTTGACCACGGATTACACGGATGGTCACGGATAATTTGAGCCCGCAGGCCGGGCCGAGGTCTTTCCGGGAACAAGACTTCGACGTCCACGGATGGATCCTGCCTGCTTCGCCCCATTCGACCGGCTCAGGGCTTCGCCGGACGGGTTGCTGCACTCAGGACGACGCGCCTGAACATATCCATCCGCGCAATCCGTGTTATCCGTGGTGAAAAAAGCTCCTAATCGACCCGCAGGATGCAGCCGCGGAGGTACTCGCTCTCGGGCATCGTCACGAGCACGGGGTGGTCCGGCGGTTGGTGGCAGAATTCGAGCACCTGCACCCGGCGCTTCACGTCGGCCGCGGCCCCGGCCAGCATGGCGCGGAAATCCGCCTCCTGCACGTGGTGCGAGCAACTGTACGTGGCGAGAATGCCCCCCGGCGTCAGGCGCTGCATCGCCCGCAGGTTGATCTCCTTGTAGCCGCGCATCGCGCCGGCCAGCGTGTCCTTCGACCGGGCGAACGGCGGCGGGTCGAGCACGATCAGGTCCCACGTCTCGTCGCGGCGTTCGGTGAAGTAGTCAAAGACGTTGGCCACCTGAAATTCCGCGCGCAGGCCGTTGCGCTCGGCGTTGCGGCGCGCCTGCGCCACCGCCTCGCCGGCGCTGTCGAGCCCGCGCACCGCCACCGCGCCGGCTTTCGCGCAGTGCAGGGCGAACGGGCCCTGGTTGCAGAACGCGTCGAGCACGCGCACCCCCGCCGGCCGGCCCGGCGCGAGACCGGGGACGTGGCCGGCCACGACGGTGTGCTGCCGGCGCTGGTCGAGGTAGAATCCGGTCTTCTGCCCGCCCTGTAGGTCGAGCCAGTATTCGAGCCCGTCGATGCGCATCCACCGCGGGGTCCACGGCGCGCCCGAGCGCGTGGCGACCTCCAGCGGCAGCCCCTCGAGTCTCCGGATGGGCGCGTCATTGCGCAGGATGATCTCGGCCGGCTGCACCAGCTCCACGAGCAGCGCGCCGATCGCCTCCCGCCGCCGATCCATCGCCAGCGTCTGCGTCTGCAGCACCAGCGTGTCGCCGTACTGGTCCACGACCACGCCCGGGAGATCGTCCGACTCCGACCAGACGAGGCGCCTGTAGGGCGGGGTCGCCGAACCCCGCCATTCTGTATTTGGCGGGATCGGGAGATCCCGCCCTACATTTCGCCTGGCGATCGCCCGCGCCAGCGCCGCGCGCAGAAACGCGTCGTCCAACTCCACCCGGTCCCGGCTCATCCGCCGCCAGACGATCTGCGACTTGCTGTTGTAGATCCCCGTGCCGAGAAACCGGCCGCGGGCGTCGCGGCACTCCACCACCCCGCCGTCGTGCTCCGCCGGCAGCAGCTCCACCACCTCGTTGGCAAACACCCACGGGTGCCCGCGCAGCACGCGGGCCGTCGCGTTCGCCTTGAGTTTCAGGGCGGCGGCCATCTTCCCGCCGATCATCGCCGGTTTGGCCGGACACAGAAGCCCAAAGTGGCGATCATGCGCGAACCGGGCTCACTGCAGTTTTCGTGCCGCCGGACTGAGCCTCGGCTAAGGAGTGGTTTTCAAAATGTATTGCGAGGAGCCCTGCCCGGCGGGGCGACGAAGCAATCCAGCCCGCCTTTGCTCTGCGAGCTCCGGCGTGGCCGGCCCCTTCGACGGGCCGAGCCGGAGCCTTGGCTAAGGCTGGCTGGATCCCGACCGGGTCGGCGCTGGATCGCCATCCTCCT
Source organism: uncultured Opitutaceae bacterium (assembly GCA_964484165.1). Classification (GTDB taxonomy): domain Bacteria; phylum Verrucomicrobiota; class Verrucomicrobiia; order Opitutales; family Opitutaceae; genus Fen-1467. The sequence goes on from CAZAFS010000408.1 coordinate 3,134, forward strand.
TCGCCCCATTCGACAGGCTCAGGGCTACGGAGGACAGGCCGGCCCGCGGAGCGGGCTCGCGATGACAAGGCATTTTGAAGGCACGCCTTGATCCGGAAAGTAGCGCAGCCCTCCGGGCTGCCCCGGGGCTGCAGGCTGGCCGCCGTCGCGCTGAAGCGGCGCTCTGGCGAGCCGCGTACGCGGAAAGCCTGCGCTACGGACGCCGTCAGGCGGCCACCTCGTCCGGCCGGACCCCGCGCGCCCGCAAGGGCCGGATGC
>CAZAFS010000409.1:0-3384 GCA_964484165.1 uncultured Opitutaceae bacterium
CCGGCGGTGGCGCCGGCAGCCCGTCAGGCGGCTCTTGTAATGCTCGAACTCGCTACAGCGCAAGCAAAAGCTCGGCGCCTCCCGGCTCTCGGCCTGTATGTCCATGTGCCGTTCTGCGCGACGACCTGCGACTTCTGCGCGTTTTACCAGACCAAACCGACAGCGGCCGCGGTGCGGCGGTTCCTCGCCGGCGTGGCGCAGGAGGCGCAATTGGCGGCCTGGGCCCGGCCGCCGGACACGATATTCTGGGGCGGCGGCACCCCCGGCCTGCTGTCCGCGCGCGCGCTGGCGGAGCTCGGCGGCGCCGTGCCGGGCTCGCCCGGCCGCCGGCCCGCGGAATGGAGCGTGGAGATGACGCCGCTCTCGGCGACCCCCGAGCGGCTGGCGGTGCTCAGGGAGCTCGGGGTGACGCGCATCTCGATGGGCGTGCAGAGCTTCCGGCCGGCGCTGCTGGCGGCGCTGGGCCGGCGGCACACGCGCCTGCAGGCCCTGCGCGCCTGCGACCGCGTGCGGGCGGCGGGCTTCGCGAGCGTCAACCTGGACCTCATCTTCGCCATTCCCGGCCAGCGCCTCGAGGAATGGACCGCCGATCTGGACGAGGCCGTGCGGCTCGCACCCGATCACATTTCGACGTACTGCCTGACCTTCGAAGAGGATACCGCGCTGTTCGTGAAACTCTCCCAGGGCCGGGTGCGCCGCGATGTCGAGCAGGAGGCCGCCTTCTACACCGAGGCGTGGGAACGCCTGGAGGCGGCCGGTTATGCGCAGTATGAGATTTCCAACTTTGCCCGGCCCGGCCACCAGTGCCGGCACAATCTCAACACGTGGCGCATGGAGGAATGGATCGGACTCGGCCCCTCGGCCGCCTCGCAGTTCGGCGGATGGCGCGGCAGCAATGTGGCCGACCTCGAGCAGTGGCTGGCGGACGTGGCTGCCGGCCGCCGCGCCGGGACCGACCGCGTGGAACTCACGCCGCGCCTGCTCGCCGAGGACAGCCTGGTCTTCGGCCTGCGCATGAACGAAGGCGTGAACCTGCCGCGCCTGCGCGCCCGCTTCCCCGGAGCCCCCTGGGCCGGGCTCGGCGCGCTGTCCGACCGTCTGGTGGCGGACGGGTTGGCGACCGCCGACGCCGGGGAGAATCTGCGCCTGACCCTGCGCGGACGGCTGGTGGCTGACGCGATCGGGGTCCAGGTCATGGATGCCATGCGGGCGACCGCGGCGGTTTGAACGAATCGATTTGAACAACCGGCCGGGTTCCGCTGACTGGGACCTTCCATCTCCGTGCGTCTTCTTTCCGCCTCAGTTCTCGCCCTCGCCACCATCACCGCCGCCGCGGCCCGCGACCGCCTTGAACTCATCTGGCCCACGCCCAACCGGGCCTGGGCCGAGGGAAAGTCCATCCCGGCCTTCATCCAGCCCACCGTCTCGGGGGACCCGACGTCGGGCTGCTTCGGCTGCGTGCGCGACAACGGCTTCCAGTTCCACGAGGGGCTCGACCTCAAGCCGGTGGCGCGGGACGCGCGCGGCGAACCGCTGGACGAGGTGTCCGCGGTGCTGCCGGGCGTGGTGCGCCACGTCAACCTCCGCGCCGGCGAAAGCAGCTACGGCCGGTACATCGTCATCGAGCACACCGAGGTGGCGCCGTCGGTCTACACCCTCTACGCCCACCTGGCGCGCGTGCTGCCCGGGATCGCGCCCGGCGCGCGGGTCGCGCGCGGCCAGGTCATCGCCGTCATGGGCCACTCCGCCGGCGGCTACGCGATCCCGCGCGACCGCGCCCACCTGCATTTTGAGATGGGCCTGATGATGACGCGCGAGTTCCAGGCGTGGTACGTGCGGAAAAAGTTCGGCAGCCCCAACGAGCAGGGCATCTGGAACGGCATGAACCTGATGGGCTTCGATCCGCTCGATTTCTACAACCGGTGGCGCGCGCGGGAGGTGGACAACTTCCAGGAGTATTTTGCGCGGATGAAGGCCGAGGTGCGCCTGCGCATCGTCACGCGGCTGGTGCCGGATTTCATCCGGCGGTATCCGAGCCTGCTCCAGGCGCCGCTGCCCGCGGGTCCGATCGGCGGCTGGGAGATCGCGTGCGACTGGACCGGCCTGCCGTTTGCGTGGCGGCCGTTGACCCCGACGGAGGTGATCGGCCAGTCCCCCAACCACGTGACGCTGCTCGACGTGGATCGCACCTCGGTGGTGCAGCATCGCGCCAAGGTGCTGGTGCGCCGGCGCGGCTCGGACTACGTCGTCGGCCACGACCTCGAGACCGTGCTCCAGCAACTGTTCGACCTGCGGTGAGGCCCGCGGCGCCGCCCCGCGACCACGTGCCGCCACCCCCGGACCAGACGGAACGCGATCCGACCCGGCGCTTCTCCCGGCGCGTGGCTGACTACGTCCGCTACCGGCCGCACTATCCGTCCGGCGTGCTCGACCTGTTGCGCGAGGGCATCGGGCTGACGCCGCAGACGCTGATCGCCGATGTCGGCTCGGGCACGGGCCTCGCGACCGAGCTGTTTCTGGGGAACGGCAACCCGGTGTGGGCGGTCGAGCCGAATCCGGAGATGCGGGCGGCGGCGGAGCGGCGGCTCGGCGGCCGGGCGAATTTCCGCAGCGTCGACGGCACGGCCGAGGCGACCACGCTTCCGGCCGCGAGCGTGGACGGCGTGGTCGCGGCGCAGGCGTTTCACTGGTTCGACCCGGAAAAGACCCGCGCGGAATTCCGGCGCATCCTCCGCGCCGGCGGCTGGGTCGTGCTGATGTGGAATACCCGCGTGGTCACGACGCCGTTCGGCCACGCTTACGAATCGCTCCTGCAATCGCTGGGCGGGGATTACGCCCGGGTGACGCACGAACATCTCGATCAGACCGTGTTGGGCGGATTTTTCGCCGGAGGCTTTCAGCGGCGCACGCTGCCCAACGGGCGGACATTGGATTTCGACTCGCTCCGGGGGGGCCTGCGCTCGGCCTCCTATGCGCCCAGCGAGGGTCAGGCCGGCTATGCCCCGATGCTGGAGAAACTGCGCCGGATCTTCGACGCGCATCAGCGGGATGGGCGCGTGCGGGTCGAGCTCGAGACCCGGCTCTATTTCGGTCGGGTCTGAGCGGCCGGGCCGCGCGTCACCCCTGGCTCCACTCGAGCATGCGCTGGAGCGGCCGGGCGGCGCGCTCGCGAATGTCCGCGGGGATCTCGATCGCCGGCTCGAGGCGCCGCAGCGCGTCCCGCAGCTTCTCGATCGTGTTCATCTTCATGAACCGGCAGTCGTTGCAGGCGCACGTGTCGGTGGGGCCGGCGATGAAGGTCTTGTCCGGCACCTCGCGGCGCAGGCGGTGGAGCATGCCGCTCTCGGTGACGACGATGATCTGCCGCGCCGGATGCTCGCGCGC
>CAZAFS010000410.1:0-3380 GCA_964484165.1 uncultured Opitutaceae bacterium
GTAGTCAGCCAACTGTTTGATTTTGTTTTTAACCATATCGTACCGATCAGAGCCATAATGCGTCGGCTGACAAGCCCATATTTCATATATTGCGTCTCTAATGGGAGACCCGGCCGGCGGGAATATCTATAGAGCGGCGTTGATTATTGAATGCCGGCGCCCGTTTATCATCCGCCGGCGCCGGCTCCCATGCGATATAGAGAGACGGAGGCCCCACCCCGGCTTTGACGATTTCGGCCGCGCGCCGATTCTGTATTTTCGCGCCCGCCGGCGGCGGGGCGTCAGATGGTCATGGCGTGGTAGCCGCCATCCACGATGAGCTCCGCGCCGGTGATGAATGAGCCGGCGTCGGCGGCCAGCAGCAGGGTCGCACCGACCAGTTCCCGCGCCTCGCCGAAGCGCTTCATCGGCGTGTGGCCCATGATGGCGGTCACGCGGTCGGGCGTGAGCACCTTGCGATTCTGCTCCGCCGGGAAGAAGCCGGGCACGAGCACATTCACCCGGACGTTTTTCGGCGCCCACTCCCGGGCCAGATTCTTGGTGAGGTTGTGCACCGCGGCCTTCGTGGCCGAGTAGGTGAAGACGCGCGACAGGGGGATGACGCCGGACATCGAGCCGACATTGATGATCGAGCCCCCCTGGCCGCGCTCGACCAGATAGCGGCCGAAGATCTGGCAGGCCACGAACAGGGCCTTGAAGTTTACCCGCACGATGCGGTCGAACTCCTCCTCGCCGATCTCCAGAAACGGCGTGGGCGAATTGACGCCGGCGCCGTTCACCAGCACGTCGACCCGGCCCGAGCGTTGGACCACGGCGTCGAGCAGGCCCTGCACCTGCGCCCGGTCCGTGGCTTCGGCGGCATGAAACCACCCCTTGCCGCCGAGGGCGGCGATCCGCTCCAGCCGCGCCGCGGCTTTCTTCTCGTTGCGGCCGACGAGCACGACCTCGGCGCCGGCCCCGGCCAGGCCCTCGGCCATCGCGCCGCACAATTCGCCGGTGCCGCCGATGACGACCGCCACGCGGTTTTTCAGGGAAAACAGGGATTCAAGGTAATCGGGTGTTTGCATGAGCAAAGATTAACTTCCTCGAAGCCGGGTCCCGCCGTCAAACACATTGGCGCGGGCGGCCGGCGGATCACGTCTGGCCGCGCGCGAGACGCGCCTCCAGCCCCGCCTTCACCCCCGGCCAGTCGGCGGCGGTGATGGCATACATGGCGGTGTTGCGCACGAATCCGTCCCAGCGCGTCTGGTAGTTGCGCAGGATGCCCTCGAAGTGCGCGCCGAGGCGCTCGATGGCCCGGCGCGACCGGCTGTTGCGCTCGTCGGTCTTGAGCTGCACCCGCACCGCGCCGAGGACCGCGAAGGCGTGCCGCAGCAGCAGGTATTTGGCCTCGGTGTTCACCACCGTGCGCTGAAACTCCGGGGCCAGCCAGGTGTGGCCGATCTCCACGGCACGGTCGCCGCGCCGGATATCCAGGTAGCGGGTGGTTCCGGCGACGCGCCCCGACGCCAGGTCGACGATCACGAACGCCACCTGCTCGCCCGCCGCCACGGCGGTCAGCGCCTGCGCGACCACAGCCGCCAGGTCGGCCGGCGTGGCCGGCGCCGGGCCGGTGAGGTAGCGGTGGATCTCCGGATCGCGACCGGCCGCGTACAGGGCACCGGCGTGGTCCGGCTGCAGCGGATCGAGCCGCACGTGGCGGCCGGTGAGCACCACCGGCCCCGGATCGAAGGCAGACATGCCGGGAAATCTGGCGGGCGCGGCGGCGTTTGAGAAGGGCGAAGTGCGCCGCAGGCTTGCGGCGAAGGCCGACCGGCCTTTGTTTGGGGGCCCATGCGCCGCATCCCCCTGGAGGACAATTTTGACGACGTGATCAACAAGGCGCAGCGCGGCCTGCGGCTGGCCGACGACGAGCTGGCCCGGCGGGCCGGCCTCAGCCCCGCCGCCCTGCGCGCGCTGAAGGGCGGCGCGTTCGACGAGGCCGCCGCGCGGGCGGTGGCACCGGTGCTCCGGCTCGGCGCCGACCAGCTCGCGGCCCTCGGGCGCAAGGCCTGGTACCCGCAGGCGCCGGTGTTTCCCCGCGGCTTCGCCATGTTCAACACCGCGTTCGAGGACATGACGGTGAACAGCTACCTGGTGTGGGACGCCGGCACGCGCGTGGCCGCCGCCTTCGACACCGGCGCCACGGGTGAGCCCATGCTCGGCGCCATCGGCGCCGAAAAACTCACCGTGCGCTACCTCTTCCTCACCCACACGCACGATGATCACGTGGCCGACGCCGCGCGGCTCGTGGCGGCGACGCGCGCCGAGGTGTGGTCGTCCGCGCTCGAACCCTTCCCCGGCGGCAAGACTTTCCGCGAGAACCAGACGTTCCACATCGGCGACCTCGCGATCAAAACCCTGATCACCTCCGGCCACTCGCCCGGCCAGACGACCTACTTCGTCACCGGCCTGTCCTGGCCCCTGGCCATCTGCGGCGATTCGATGTTCGCCAGCTCCATGGGCGGCGGGCTGGTGTCGTACGAGGACCAGTACCGCAACAACGTGGAGAAGATCTTCACCTTGCCGCGCGACACGGTCATCGCCCCCGGCCACGGTCCGCTCACCACCCTGGCGCAGGAGAAGCAGCACAACCCCTTTTTCGCGCGCCAGGCGGCCCGCGACGAGCCGCGGTCCTGACCGGGATTCGGGTTGCGCGCTCCGCCCGGCTGACTTTGTTAGCGGACCTTCATGTCCTCCCCCCAGGCCGCCGTGTCCGGACCGCACGATCCCTACGCCGCGCTGCGCTCGCCGCACTACCGCGACTATCTGCTGGGCAGCTGGCTCGCGTCGGTCGGGCTCCAGGCGGTCACCGTGACCGTGGCGTGGGAGATCTATCAATGGACGCACTCGGCCACCGCCCTGGGGCTGGTGGGCCTGGTGAATGCGATCCCCCTGCTGACCCTGTCGCTGCCGGCGGGGGCGCTGGCCGACCGGCGGGACCGCCGGCGCATCATCGTGCTGGCCCAACTGACCATCATCGTCATGTCGGTGGCGCTGGCGGTATTGTCGATCTTTCACGCGCAGCTGCCGGCGTGGGGGCCGCTGCGCTGGTGCAACGGCGGGCTGCGCGTGATCGCGGGCTTCTGCGAGCGCCGGGCCGGTCCGGCCGGCCTCCACTTTGATGAACCCGCCCTGCCGCTGATGTATCTCGTCCTGCTGGTGATGGCTGCGGCCCGGATTCTGGCCTGGCCGGCGCGCACCTCGATCATTCCCTGGCTGGTGCCGATCACCGCGCTGAGCAACGCCATCACCTGGAATTCGAGCGCCTTCGAGGTCGCCACCATGGTCGGGCCGGCCCTGGCCGGCTTTCTGATTGCGTGGGTGGGATTCGCCGGCGT
>CAZAFS010000411.1:0-3375 GCA_964484165.1 uncultured Opitutaceae bacterium
GCTGCTCGTGCAGGGCCTCCGACACGAGGATGATCTCGCGGCTGCGGCCGGCCTGGATGGCGTCGTCGAGCGCGCCCACGCTGGAGATGCCGAGGCGCTCCAGCCAGGCGCCGTACTGGCGGAACGCGGCGAGCAGCTTCGGGGATTCGGTCAGCGGCGCGAGCTTGGTCGCCGCGTGCTGGCGCGGATAGCGCAGCGCGAAGCCGCCATCCATGGCCGTGAGCGCGAACCACTTCAGGTAGCCGGAGGAGGGCACCATGAAGCCGTGATGGTAATCGAGGTAGTCACCGAGCCGGTAGAGCGTGATGGTGGCCTTGCGGCGGTGGCGCATCAGGCGGGCCTTGTCGAGGTCGTTCCGGCCCTCGAAGAAGGCGATCGCCTCCTCGACCGCGGTCTCGCGTCCGACAAACGGCAGGTCCTGCGCCACGAGGCGCCGCATCTCCGCCTCCAGTTCCTGCAACTCGGCGGGCGTGAGGGGCGGCCGCCTCCAGACGTTGCAGAAGTAGCCGCCGGACGTGAGGGAATGGTCGATGTACAGCAGGATGCCGGGAAACCGGCGGGAGAACGCCGCCTCGAGCAGGAAGGTCAGCGACCGGCGGTAGATGCGCGCGCCGTCGGCCTCCGCCATCGACACCGGCCGGATGTCCGCCTCGCGCTCAAGCGGATGGGTCAGCTCCTTCAGCTCCCCGTTGACCACGGCACCGACCAGCGGCGCGGGGAACTCCGCCGCGACGGGCTGGAGCAGGCTGGCGACGGTGGCCCCGCGCGGACCGCGCAGCGTGCGGCCGTCCGAGAGGTGGATTTCAATCTGGTCGCTGGGGGCGACGAAAGGGGTGTCTGGCATGGAATCAACCGCAGCCTATTACCGCGCGCCGCTGATGGAAATGAATATCGGCATCGCCGGCCCGGGCGCGGCGGCGGGAAGGAAGCCGGTGTAAGGGGTACGGTTTAAGGTGCAAGTTGCAGGGGGCGGGAGGGCGGCCTGATCCGGTTTGACCCGGCCGGAGTCCTCGCGAATGGTAGGTCGCGTCCGGTCATGTCCCTCGAATCCATCAAGCAGGATCTTCTCGCGTCGTACGAAGCGCACGGCGGCATCAACCATTTCGACGGCAACAACCTGCCCTCGGAGGAGTCCGTCAACCGGCTGGCCTCGGAGCTGATGCACCTGCTCTTTCCGGGCTATTTCGAGCAGAACCCGGTGACGCGGCGGAGCGTGGCCGGCCTGACGGAGCGGCGCCTGGCGGAGATCGCCACGCGCCTGACGGCCGAGATCGAAAAAAGCGTGCGCTTCGCCCGCGACGCGCAGCCCGCCCGGCACGCGAAAGAGCTGACGATGGAGATTCTCGGGCGCCTGCCGGAGATCCGGCGGACCGTGCAGACCGACGTCACCGCGGCCTATCACGGCGACCCGGCCGCGCGCAGCGTCGAGGAGATCATCCTCGCCTACCCGTGCGTGCTCGTCATCTCGCTCCAGCGCATCGCCCACGTGATGTACCAGCTCGGCGTGCCGCTGCTGCCGCGCATGCTCACGGAGTACGCCCACGAGCGCACCGGCGCCGACATCCATCCCGGCGCGCAGATCGGCAACCATTTCTTCATCGACCACTGCACCGGCGTCGTCATCGGCGAGACCGCGCGCATCGGCGCCCACGTGAAAATCTACCAGGGCGTCACCCTCGGGGCCAAGTCCTTCGAGGTCGACCTCGAGGGCAACCCGGTCAAGGGCGTGAAGCGCCATCCCGACGTGGAGGACAACGTGACGATCTACGCCCACGCCACCATCCTCGGCGGCGACACCCGCATCGGCGCCCACTCGGTGGTCGGCGCCAGCGTCTGGCTGCTGCAGTCCATTCCGCCCAACAGCATCGCCTACAACAAGGGCGAGAACCTCGTCGTGCGCGCCCGCCGCAAGAAGGAGGCGGCCCTGGGCACGATCAACGACCTGAGGGACGGCGCCGACTGGGTGATCTGAGGCGGCCGCCCGCGCGGGTTTCCGCCCGGCGCGCCGCGCCCGTCAGAAGCCGAAGATCACGTCCTGCCGCGCGGCGAGTCCGCGCGCCAGGTCGCGGGCGAAGAACGGCCCGCGGTAGATCAGGCCGGTGTAGAGCTGGACCAGCGTGGCCCCGGCGTCGAGTTTCTCGCCGGCCGAGGCGAAATCCATGACGCCGCCCGAGCCGATGATGGGCAGTTTGCCGCCGGTGGCCCGCGCGACGTAGTTGATCACATCCGTCGAGCGCTGCTGCAGCGGCCGGCCGCTCAGGCCGCCGGCCTCGGCCCCGGTGGCGAACGGGCCGGGCCGGGCCAGGGTGGTGTTGGTGGCGATGAGGCCGTCGAGTCCGAATTCGAGGATGACTGCGAGCGCCGCGTCGATCTGGCGGAAGCTGAGGTCGGGCGCGATCTTCAGCAGCAGCGGCCGGCGCGGGCGGCCGGCCGCGACCCGGGCGCGGTTGGCCTGGACCAGCGCCGGCAGTAGCTCGCGCAGCCAGGGCTCCTCCTGCAGGCGGCGCAGGTCCGGCGTGTTGGGGCTGCTGACATTGAGGACGAGGTAGTCGGCGTGGTCCGCCAGCAGCTCGAAGCTGCCGAGATAATCCTGTGCGGCGCGGTCGAGCGGCGCGGCACGGGATTTGCCGAGGTTGATGCCGACGGGGATGGACCGCCGGCCGGGCGGGGCCTGCCGGGCGAGGCGGCGGGCCACGGCCTCGGCGCCGTCATTATTGAAGCCCATGCGGTTGATCACCGCCTCGTGCGCCGGGTGGCGGAACACGCGCGGCCGGTCGTTGCCGGGCTGGCGCAGGAGCGTCACCGTGCCGATCTCGACGTGGCCGAAGCCGAGGGCCGCCGCGCCGCGCCACGCCACGCCGTTCTTGTCGAAGCCGGCGGCCAGGCCGACCGCGTTGGGAAAACGGAGGCCAAAGCACTCGATCGGGCGCCGCGCCGCCGGCGGCAGCCGGGCCCACGCCTCGAGCGCGCGCCGCAGCGGCCCGCTCCGTCCCAGCCACGCCAGCGCCTGCACGCCGCGTTCGTGCGCCACCTCCGGATCCAACCGGAACAAGACGGGACGGACGAGCCGTTCGTAGACGAAACCCATGGCGGCCAAACTGCGGCCCGGGCGTTGAAAACTCAAGCCCCTGCGGCGGACCCAGCCGGCCGGCGGCCCGGGCCCGCGCGCCCCGGCCAGGCGGGGCCTGCCGCCGGCCGCCGCACCCCCGATCGGACCCGTGGATTTTTGTGCTTGTTTTTTGCCCATGCCCGCCCACCCTGCGCACCGATTTTCCCCCCCCACCCCGGGTCGGAGGCGGCTCTGGGACGATTGGGGTTTTTTTTGGTTTGGGGGGTTTACGCCGGCGGGGGGCAGGCTGTTTGGTGGACGAAAAC
>CAZAFS010000412.1:0-3369 GCA_964484165.1 uncultured Opitutaceae bacterium
GCTTTACGGCGGGTGGCGGGTTCGTATTCCTCTCGTCACCCAATTCCATGGTTTCTCCCGGTGGCTTGCATCTTTTCTGGGCCTTTCTGGCGGCGCTCGTCGCGGGCGCGATCAACTCCGTGGCGGGGGGCGGGACGATGATCGCGTTTCCGGTCCTGGTCGCGCTCGGGCTGCCGCCGATCGTGGCGAATGCGACGTGCACGGTCGGACTTTGGCCGGGATCCGTGGGCAGCATCTGGGGCTTTCGGCGGGAGCTGGCGCGGATTCCCGGCGTGATGCACTGGCTGTTGATTCCGGCGGTTTTCGGCGGGGCGGCGGGGGCGATGCTGTTGCGCGTCACGCCGCCGGGAGTGTTCGACCGGCTGGTGCCGTGGCTGATTCTTTTTGCGACGGTGTTGTTCATGCTGCAGGGACCGATCCGGAAACGACTGGGCTCGGTCGAGGCGGCGCAGAAGGCCGGACGGGCCTGGGTGATCGCGGCGATCGTCGCGGAGGCGGCGGTGGCCGTCTATGGCGGCTATTTTGGCGCCGGGATGAGCATCGTATCGCTGTCGATCCTCGCGCTGCTGGGCATGACCCACATGCTCGAGATGAGCGCCATGACGAGTCTGCTGGCGCTGTGCATCAACGGGGTGGCGGGCGCGTTGTTCATCGCGGCGGGACTGGTCTCCGGGCCCTTTGTCCTGGCGATGCTGGCCGGGGCGCTGGTGGGCGGCTATGGGGCGGCGGGGTTTGCGCGCAGGATCGGCCAGGCGCCGATCCGGCGTTTCGTGATCGTGATCGGCATCGCCATCACGGTGGCGATGTTTATCCGGATCGCGCGGAGTTGAGGTGACCGCTTCGAGGTCGGCGGCTGGCGCGCGCACGCCGAACGTCGGTCCGATTTCGCCGGAGCACTAACGTCAGCTTGAGTGGCTGTTGATCTCCTCTTTCAGTCGGTCGAGCTGGGCCTGAAGGGTACGCAGGGATTCGTTGGTCCGGTGCTCGTTCCAGGTGGAAGCGGCGAGATAGATCAAAAGGAGCCCGCAGGCTTGGGCACCGGAAATTCCCCAGTTTGTCACCTGGAGGTAGACAGCGACCCCGACGGCGATGAGAACTCGGGCGATCGCAAAGCCGAGGCGCCAACGGCGGGAACGCATTTCCGATCTTGCCTGCAAACGTCGCGCTTCAAGTTCGGCGACGGCGATCCGAGCCATTGCTTCGTTGGTATCGATCATAGGGTGAACGGGAACGTTCTTTGCCTAACGATGTTTTGCCACGACCCCGAGTTCGGAGAATGGAAAATTGGAGGCGCGGGCCGGAATTGAACCGGCGCATAGAGGTTTTGCAGACCTCGGCCTTACCACTTGGCTACCGCGCCCTGCTGACAGGGAAGAGTGGAGTTTACAGGGTGTGAGCCAAAGTCAACGGCAAGGAGCAAGGTTTCCCGGTCTTACCTCTGGGCGAAGTGCCTGGCTTGGTCGGGGTCGGAGCGTCCGGGCAGGGCCGAAAACGGGGGTGGGCTCACGGGCGGACCGCGGGGATCGAGGAAGAAGCGTTGCCGCGGAGCGGCGGTTAACGGAGGATCGACGCGTGGCCAAATCGTCCGGCGATGGCCGGCTCGACCGCGAGCAGAAAGACAAGCCCGGCGCTGACCTCGTTGAAGTGCTCGCTCAGGCACGGTGCCGCAGAGCCGAAGCCACCGTGCCTCCTTGGACCGACATGGACCTCGACGACAATGCGCTGATCATCACGGTGGAGACCGCGGGTATTTCTCATTTGCGGGAGGCTACAATAGGATCGCGGGCGGTTTTCCGGGGTGCGATCGCGAGGGGGAAGACGACCCGGAAGGTCGTGCCCGTTTCCGCGGAGCTCGCAATCTCGATGCTGGCGTCGAGCAGCTCGCACAGGCGTTTTACAATGGACAGGCCGACGCCTTCGCCGGGTTGGTGACGGGAAGGCGCCGCCGCGGAGTTGGCATCCCATGGCGCCGGCAAGACTTGCGAGGCTTTGCCGTCGCTGGCGGCGACCTTGTCGTCGGACTCCTTGGCGCTGGCAGTCGCTTCCTGCAGGCCGGTCACGAGCGGAGTGCCGGGCCCCGATAGCATCCCGGGGCCGGTATCCTTGACCATCAGCCACCAGGTCTCCTTTTCTTTACCCCACGTCACGTCGACTCCACCGGAGGGGGTGTATTTGAGGGCATTGCCCACGAGGTTTTTCGCCAGCCGCCGAGTTTTCTCGGCGTCGCCCTCGACGGTTAGTCGGGCCGGCCCACCCACACCCAGGACCAGTTGGCGTTCGCGGGCAAAAGGCTGGTGCGCGGCGCAGAGTTCGTTGAGCAGGGCGGCCGCATCAAAAGTGGCAATCTTCCGGGTTTCGAGGCCAGCCTGCAACCGCGCCAGCTCCAGCAGTTCTTCCAGCATGGTGTTCAGCCCTTCCAGCGCGTGCTTCAGGTAGGTGGCCGATGCCACGCGGTCGGTCTCGGCCATGGCCGGTTTGCCCAGCAGGGTGGCGGCGAGGTTGACGCCGAGGACATCGTTTTTCAGATCATGGACTGCCTGGTGAAAGAGTGTGGAGCGGTGTTGTTCGATCTGGGTGATGCTGGCCAGGGCGCCGCGAAGGTCACCGACATGGCCGGCGGCCTCGGCCTGCTGCATGCGTTCATATTGCCCGGCGCTTTCGCTGATGGTGTCGTTGACGAGGGCCATGATCTGGCGCACAGCCTCGGCCAGCGTTTCGGGTTCCACCTGGGGATTTTTTTCCGCGAAGTGGCCCAGCTCATTATAGAGACAAAGCTGGAGATGGCCGCATTCATTGATGAGTTCCTGCAGCCGGTAGCCCTGCTGCCAGCGGTGGAGGCCGTGCTTCACACCCTCATCCTTCTTGGTGGTGTCGGCTGTGACGGCGTCCGCCCCGCCGGGACGCGAGCGCAGGCGAAACTCAAACGCATCCAGCATCTCGGGGATGTGGTCGAGGAATTGTCCGAGGGTGAGGGATCGGCCGGTGGTTTGGTCGGGATCGGCGCGGTCCGCCTTGCGCCAAGCCTGCAAGATAGCGTCGCGCTGCGCGGCAAAGTAATCGCACAAGACCTGGAACTGCTCGCTCTTGGGAATGGGCATTGCTCCACGGTATCGGGCTGATGGGTAAAGGCGACCCGAATAGCCGCAAGCGAACCGGGCTCGCCCGACAAAATAGCGCGCTCATCTCCAAAGCACAAATTGTTTAGCGGGCTTGAAATCAGCCGTGGACTGGCGGTCGCAGGCGACGCAGGCCAACGTGCGAGACCTCCGCTCCGCACGACCTACCGGGTGGAGGTCGAAAGCGACGGCAACGAGAAATATGCCGGGCCGATTCTTCCGGCCGAAGCGGCTTTGCCTTGGGACGGGAAAG
>CAZAFS010000413.1:0-3355 GCA_964484165.1 uncultured Opitutaceae bacterium
CGTGCCTGGAGTTTCACCAGGCGCTGGAGACGCTCTACCTGCGGTCGGTCGCGGGCAAGAACCTCCTGCGCAACAAGCCGCTGGTGGCGCCGTGGGTCGCCGACTACCTGGATCGCGGCAAGCCCGCCGCCCTCGTCGCGCAGGCGCGCGACAGCCGACTGCGCGGGGCGTTTCCCCCCGTGCTGCGGCCCGACCTGCTGCTAACCGACGAGGGGTTCGCCCTGACCGAACTTGACTCCGTCCCCGGTGGCATCGGCCTGACTGCCTTTCTCAACCGGCTGTATGCCGGCGAAGTATCAAGTTCCAAGGATCAAGTGCCAAGTCCCGCGAATCCAACCCAGAACCCAAAACTCAAAACTCAAAACCCTGAACCCGTCGCGGGCGCCGGACCCCGGCTGCCCAATCCAGAACTCAAAACCCAGAACCCTGAACTCATTCTGGGCGCCGGGGATTTGATGATCGAGGGTTTCTACCAGTCGCTGGCCGCCTGGGTGCCGCAGCGCCGCTCGCCGGTCATCGCCCTCGTGGTGAGCGAGGAGGCGGCGACGTACCGCCCGGAGATGCGCTGGCTGGCCGGCCAGCTCCAGCAGCACGGCCGCCGCGTGGTCTGCCTGCGGCCGGAGGAGGTGTTTCCCCTCGGCGGGGCGCTGTTCTTCGACGTGGAGGGCACGCCGGAGAAGATCGACCTCATCTACCGCTTCTTCGAGCTGTTTGACCTGGCCCACATCCGCACCGCGCCGTATTTTTTCGAGGCGTGGGCCAACGGCGAGGTGGTCATCACGCCGCCCATGCGGCCGTTTCAGGAGGAGAAGCTCGCGCTGGCGCTCTTTCACCACCATCTGCTGCAGGACTTCTGGGCGGAGAACCTCGGCGGCCGCAGCCTGAAGCTGCTCCGCCAGCTCATCCCGATGTCGTGGATCATGGACCCCGCGCCGCTGCCGCCCGGCGCCGTGCTGGACGGGCCGCGGATTGGCGGCCGGGCGCTGGCCAACTGGCCCCAGCTGGGGCTGGCGTCGCAGAAGGAGCGCGAGCTCATCATCAAGATCAGCGGCTTTCACGAAACGGCGTGGGGGGCGCGCAGCGTCGTGCTGGGCAGCGACTGCTCGCGCGAGGACTGGCAGGCGGGCATCGACCAGGCGCTGCGGCTGGCGCCGGCGAACCTGCACGTGCTGCAGGAGTACCGGAAGCCGCGGCGATTGCACCATCCCGTCTACCGGGCTCCGACGGCGGACGGCCTGCCCGCCGTAGCCTTGGCGGAGGCGGGGCGCCTGCGGCTCTGCCCGTATTATTTTGTCGTGGACGGGAAGGCCCGGCTCGCCGGCGCGCTCGCCACCTTCTGCCCGCCGGACAAGAAGATCATCCACGGCATGCAGGACGCCGCGCTGCTCCCGTGCCGCGTGGTCGACTGAGCGACCCGCAAGCTCGGTTTGTGGTGTCACTTCGCCTATTACGTTACAAACGGCCGCGGGTAGCGTGACCGAAGGGCCCGCACGGCGGCGCACGGCGTCATTTCCGCGGACACGTATCACGCGACCAGCAGTCGCGCGGAACGGGACGCGATTCAGACGCAGGAATAGACGAAGGCGGGCGGCAGATTGCGCCAGACGATCGGACTGAACGTGACGCGCTCGAAGTTAAGTTCCAGCAGGCGGCGGAAGGCGCGGGACGACGGATACCAGCTCGCGTGCACGTAGCCAAAGCCGCAAAAGCGTCCGCCGGGCTTGAGCGTCGCCAGAATCTCGCGCATGATGCGGTGCTGGGCGCGGCGGCTCATGTTGCCCCAGGGCAGGCCGCTGATGATGCAGTCCACGGTCTCGCGGCCGTGCCGCGCGACCACGGCGCCGAGGTTTTCGGCCGAGGCGCGGTGGATCTGCAGGCCGGGATGGCGGCGCCGCAGCCGGGCCACGTGGCGGGCATCGAGCTCGAGCGTGATGAAGGTCGTGCGCGGCCCGATGTGATCCAGAACATGCCGGGTGATCGCGCCGGTGCCCGCGCCAAGTTCGACCACCGTCTCCGCCTGCCGGAGGGCGCAGTGGCGCACGATGGTGCGCGCCAGCCGGCCCGAACTGGGCGCCACGGCCCCCACGGTCCACGGCCGGCGCAGAAAGCCGGCGAAAAAATCCCATTGGTCGCGGAGCGCGGCCAGGCGCGGGGCGGAACGGCGGGCGACAGGCATGATGGCGAGGAGGCGGCCCGTTGGAGCGGCTGCCGCGTGGTTTGGTTCCGGGCGTTCTGCCATCTCCAGCCAGGGCGGGGGTTGACCGCGCCAGCCGGCTGTGCGGCCCCGGGGCCCGCCCGCGCCGGGCCCGTCGCGCTCCCTCTTCCCGCCGCCGTCCTCCGGATCCTGCCTCATTTGGTGAACCGGAAATTCACCACGTCGAAGTCCTGCACCACGTATTGTTTCGTCTCGAGGCGCAGCTTGTTGGCGCGTTTCGCCTGAGTCTCGCCGCCCGCCGCCACGAGATCCGCCAAGCTGATGACCTCGGCGCGGATGAACCCCTTCTGGATGTCGGTGTGGATCGCGCCCGCCGCCTCCGGCGCGGTCATGCCCGCCTTGATGAGCCAGGCGCGGTTTTCCGGACCGCCGACCGTGAGGTAACAGCAATAGCCGCTCTCGGCCAGCACGCGGACGAGAAACTCGTCGAAATGCGCGAGGTCCGCCGCGGACGCCACCACCACCGGCTTGAGCGTCAGCAGCATGTGGGCGCCCACCGCCTGCGCCTCGGCCGGCGTCAGGCCCGCGGCGGCGGCCAACTGCTCCCGCTCCAGCGCCGCCTTGATCTTCTCGAGCGCCGTTTTCTCCGGCTCCGGCGGGCCGCGCTCGAGGCGCGTCTCGACGAACTCGAGGTCGCGCAGGATCGCGTCGAGCCGGCTGGACTCGGACACGACAATGACATCGGCCGTGACCGCGTCCTCCTCGCCGGCGACATCAACCTGGGCGTAGGTCCGTTTCTTCGCCTCCACCAGCTGGTGGACTTGGTCGAGGCGGGCGTCCTTCACGTGGTGCTTCCCCGGCACGATGCC
Organism: uncultured Opitutaceae bacterium; assembly: GCA_964484165.1. Classification (GTDB taxonomy): domain Bacteria; phylum Verrucomicrobiota; class Verrucomicrobiia; order Opitutales; family Opitutaceae; genus Fen-1467. Next base: position 3,025 of record CAZAFS010000413.1, read on the forward strand.
GGTGATGCCAAAAAGACAGATCTTCATGCGCCGGAAGAGGGAGGCGGGATTGGCCGCCGAACGCAAGCCTGCGGCACTGGCGCGGCCGTCGGCCGGGGAGCCGCCGCTCGATGACGGGAGGCTCGCCTTTGCGGCCGGCGGCCCGTTAGGTTGGCGCCATGCTTCTCAACCCAAAGCTGTCGGCCTTGTGGGGGCGACGCAGCACCCGGGTGTATGCGGACGCGCCCATCTCCGACGAAATGATTGCCGACCTGTTGCGGGCGGCGATGGCGGCGCCGTCGGCGGCGGCGAAGGATCCCTGGCGGTTTGTGGTGGTGCGGGACCGGGCGAC
>CAZAFS010000414.1:0-3346 GCA_964484165.1 uncultured Opitutaceae bacterium
GGCGGAAACGATGCTCCACGCGATCCACGAGGCGATTGCGCCCCGCGCGCCCGCCACGGGAGAACCGGCCGGACCGGCCAAGTAGTGGAGTCGCATCGCCACCCGTTCCAGCGCGCGGGCATCACGGGCGAGGTCGCCCCGCCAGACTTTGCCGTGCTTCTGAGTGAAGACGTTGGCGCCGGGCTCGAAGATAGACTGCGGGTGGCCGCAGCAAGTTCAGTGGGTTCCCATTGCAGCCGACAATCACCGGATTGGCTTGGGGGTTATTTCTCGATTAATTGTCACCTTCCGGCGGTTTTTGGCACTTACACGGTGACACGATGAATACTCCTGCGACGTTCGCAGCGGGAACGAGCGATTCGGAACTCGTTGCGCAAAGTCTGGCGGGCGATCGGAATGCCTTTGGGCGGATTGTCGCACGGTACCAGACGTTAATCTGTTCGCTCGCTTACAGCGCGACCGGAAGCCTGACCCAAAGTGAGGATTTGTCTCAGGAAACCTTTCTGGCGGCTTGGAAGCAACTGCCTGAACTGCGCGAGCCTGGGAAACTGCGTTCGTGGCTCTGTGGCATCGTCAGGAATCTGAACTGTCGCGCTCTGCGCACGCAATCGCGCGAGCCAATTCATGGGGCCGAGAGAATAGACGCGGCGCAGGAGTCGGCCGCAATGGAGCCGCTTCCGCGAGATCAAACCATCAGTCGGGAGGAAGAGGCCATTCTCTGGCGATCGCTCGGGCGTATCCCGGAAAACTATCGGGAGCCGCTAATCCTGTTTTACCGCGAACAGCAGTCCGTTGAGCGGGTGGCGCAGGTATAGGAGTTATCGGAAGATGTCGTCCGGCAGCGACTCTCCCGCGGGAGAAAACTTCTCCAGGAGGAGGTGGCGGCATTTGTCGAAGGCGCGTTGCGGCAATCGGCACCGGGACCCGCATTTGCGGGCAACGTGCTTGCCGCAATTCCATTCAATGCGGCCCGATTGGCGGGGGGAGCCGGTGCGGCAAAGAGCGGCGGCCTCTTGTCCCTGCTGACGTTACCGATCATTGGGCTCCTAGCCACCCTTGCGGGATCCATCGGAACTGTTCGCGATGCGGCGACGCCCACCGAGCGCCAGACCAAGAAACGCTTGATCATCGCGATGTGGATCGATTGCGCGGGATTATGGGCTGGGCTGTTTTTGTCCCGGTTACTGCGAAACCATTGGGGTTGGAGTGACAACGTATTCGTCGATGCCCAAGTCATCTGCTATTTGATATGGGCCGCCATCATGGCTCCCTTGGTCGTGGTGTCCGTCAGGCGCTCGATGGCAACAAACCTCGTGACAAGGCCTTCGACAGCCGCAAAGCCAGAACGGTCCGTCCTGATCACAGCCTGCGCCATGACGGTCGGTGCGCTCGCCTGGCTCATCCATTTGGCGTGGCAGGTGGGCGACCACCTGGCGGCTGGAATTACCGTGGCCACAGGCGCAACCGTGATCGCGTGGTGCGGGTGTTCCTTCTATTTTCCAAAGCTGATCGGTAGAATCCGGGTTTCGCCGTCGCGGCTGGCATGGATGCCGACGATTTTAATCGTCGGAGTGATTCTCCTGATGCTGAATTGGCGATTGGATCGGTGGATCGCCGTGATCCTCGACCGCGATCTGATCGGCGCGCATCTGTTCCTGCCGCTGTGGATCGTCCGTTTGTCGACACTGCTCTGGTTGGCCTGGATTGGCGTGCTGGTGTTTATTACGAAACCGAAAAGCGTTGAGCCCACGTCCACCTCATGAAAATGTCGCTCGCCATTAGATCCATCGTACCGGTCGGAATCATCGCGTTTGCCGGAGCATCGTTGAGCGATGGCGCAGGTTTATCGCCCGCCAACTGGCCGAAAGCCGAACGGGAACGCCTCGAGAAGCTCGAGAGTCAAACCTGGTCGCCGCTCGAGACACAATCCGTGGAAGGTCGCGGCGGGATGGTTTCGGCGACGGTGTCGCCCGTTGCGGTGTACGCGGGAATTCAGGCGCTAAAGCTCGGGGGAAATGCCGCGGACGCTGCCGCGACCACGGCACTAACGCAGGTTACAACGCAACTAGGTTCGGTGGTGTCGTATGCGGGCATCTTCACGATGCTCTACTACGACGCCAAGGCCCATCAGGTCTATTCGCTGGATGCGGGCTACAATTCGTACCTCCAAGAGACCGACCCCAAGAGTATTCCTGTCAGTGACCTGGGACCCTTGCCGGTGAATTTCGCCCCCAAGCCCACCGCTGGCGGCGCCAAGGGCCGGGAGACCCTCGTTCCGGGTTTCGTGGCCGGCGTCGAGGCCATGCACAGCCGTTTTGGCCGTCTGCCATTCCGGGATTTGTTCGAGCCGGCGGTCTGGTATGCCGAGCACGGCGTCCTGATTTCGCCCGTCCTCCAGTATTTCTTTGCGGTCCGGGGAAAGTTCCTGGCCCGCACACCGGAAGGCCAGCAGTTCATGCGCCAAGGAGGCGGCGAGATACCCAAGGCCGGCGACCTCTTCGTCCAACCCGAATTGACCAAGACCCTCAAGGCTATCGGCGAGCACGGATCGCGCTATATGTACTCCGGCCAGTGGGGGGAAGATTTCGTGCGCATCGTCCAGCGCGAAGGCGGCAAAGTGACGGCCGAAGACCTGAAGCGATACGAACCGACTTGGAACGAGCCCTACAAGGAAATGGTCTTTGGCCACACCGTGTATGTGAACGGGCCCCCGCATACAGGTGGCTACGCCTTGTTCGCAGGGCTGAATCTTGCCGAAGCCTTGAAGCTCGACCAGAAAGGCCCCTATTGGACGGACCCGGAAACGTTCCAAGCTCTCGCCCGAATCGGCCAAATCGTCGCCAGTGCTCCCACCATCAACAACAGCACCGCCGCTTTCCTGGTGGCCAAAGGCGTCGACATCTCGGCAGACGCGCAGCTGGGCAAGGGTTATGCCGAGGCGATTGCGCCGCTGCTCGGACAAATCTTTGCGCCGCCCGCGGACCCTGCTGCAAAACACTCCAATGCGATCGTCGTCATCGACAGGGAAGGAAACATTGCCGTCGTCACCCACACGATTAAAGCCGTCATTTGGGGTGATACGGGCATAGTTGTAGGCGGAATCCCCATCCCCGATTCCGCGGCGTTCCAGCAGCTCAACCTGGCCAGAATCAAGCCGGGCGATCGCGTTCCCAACCAGATCATTGACAGCATTGCCTTCGAAGGCGACGTGCCGGTCCTGGCCACGGCCAGTATTGGCGCCTCCCTGATACCGGAAAGTATCCGGGTGCTATTGGGTGTTTTGGGCCAGCACCAGAGCCTTGCCACGGTCATGGCCGCGCCGCCGCTGCTGGCGACCCTGGATATG
>CAZAFS010000415.1:0-3337 GCA_964484165.1 uncultured Opitutaceae bacterium
CCGCCGCCGGCCGGCGGTGCCGCCCCAAGAAGATGGAACTCTGAAACTTGGATCCGGTCGGGGCGTCATAACTCCCCCGATTCAAGCCAGAGCCCGCGGCTCGTTGACGGATCTCCCGGCACAACGCAGTTTACATCATCTCCGAATTCCCTTGTCATAGCCTTCCCACGCCGCGGTTCGCGCGCTGTCAGCCACTGGCCATCACTTCCATCCCCTGCGCCGCATGTCGCACCATCTCCTCTCCCGTCTTTCGGTCGTCCCCCTTGCTGCCGTGTTGCTGGGCTCCGCGCTCCTTCTCCGCGCCCAAAACGCCGCCCCCGCCGCCCCACCACCCGCCGCCCCGCCGCCGGCCGTCTCTCCACCGGCCGTCCCGGCGCCGGCCCCGAAGCCGGCCGCCGTACCCGCCGACGAGGAAATCGTCGGGCCCGTCCAGATGCGCGGCGACACGCTCGATGCCGTGCTGGTGCTGGTGGGAAAATGGACCGGCCGTTCGATCATCCGGCCCCAGGCGCTGCCCGCCACCGAGGGCTACACCCTCTCGCTGCCCCCCATGGCGAAAAGCGAGGCGGTGCGCGCGCTGGAAACCATGCTCGACCTCAGCGGCATCGCGGTCACGCCGCTCGGTGACAAATTCCTGAAGGTCGTGCCCCTCGGCCAGGCGCGCACCGAGGCCCCTGAAATGATCGCCGGCTCGTCCCTCGACCTCCCGCCGAGCGGACGCATCGCCTCCAAGCTCTTTGTCCTCGATTTCCTGCGCGTCAGCGAAATCAAGGACCAGATCACGCCGCTGCTCAACCCGAACCTGGGCGGGCCGGTGCTCTTCGAGAAGACCAACGGCCTGCTCATCACCGACTCGATCAGCACCCTCCAGCGCATCGAGCAGCTGATCAAGCAGCTCGACCAGCCCGCCATCACCGGCCTCCAGCCGAAGTTCTATTCGCTGCAGTTCGCCAAGGCCAGCGACCTCGTCAACAAGATCACCGCCATCCTCAAGCCGCCGCTCAGCAACCAGCTCAGCTCGGCCACGAGCCTCACCGCCGACGACCGCACCAACCAGATCGTGCTCCTCTGCGACCCGCGCCAGTACGCTTTCTTCGACGAGCTGATCAGCAAACTCGACGTGAAGGCTGATCCCAACACCCGCAACGAGGTCATCTATCTCAAGCACGCCGCCGCCAAGGACGTGGCGACCCTGCTCACCAACCTCGTCCAGGGCCGGAGCCAGGCCGCCACCCGCACCGACCTGACGGGCGCCCGGCCCGGCCAGGCGTCGAACCTCCCCGTCGTCCAGCCCCAGCCGCCCAATGCCCAACAGGCCGCCGCCTTGCTCTCCAACTTGACCGGCGGCGGGAGTGCCACCGCCGATTTCAGCAGCCTCGTCACCGTCCTCGCCGACGACCGCAGCAACTCCATCGTCGTGTCCGGTACCGTCGACGACATCCGCCTGATCAAGGAGATTGTCGACAAGGTCGATGTCCTGCTGGCCCAGGTGAGCATCCAGGTGGTCATCGCCGAGGTGTCGCTGAGCGACAGCGACACGAGCGGGATCAACGCCCTCAACCTCACCATCGGCACAGATCTCGCCCGCGGCACGCACATCACCAACTTCGACACCGCGGCCTCCGGCAGCGGCACCAGCGGGATCGCCGGGTGGAACATCACCTCCGGCGTGGTCAACCCCCTCTCCTTCCAGGCCGCGCTCACGAACACCGGCGCCAAGAACAACGTGAAGATTCTCTCGGCCAACACCATCGTCACCACGCACAACAAGGAAGCCGACTTCAAGGTCACCCAGCAGCAGCCCATCATCACCGGCTCGACCTCCAGTGTGGTCACGACCGGGACTACTCCCGTCACCGCTTCGACCGTCACTTACAAGGACATCGGCATCGAGGTGAAGGTCACGCCGCTGATCGGCGACGACGGCAGCATCCAGCTGCAGATCGACCAGATCGTGGACGACATCGTGGGCAACGTCACCATCGACGGCAATCAGCAGCCCATCATCGGCCATCGCGAGGCCACCTCATTCATCAACGTCCAGGACGGCGAGATGATCGTGCTCGGCGGCCTGCAGCAGGCCAAGCACTCGGCCACCCGGACCAAGCTCGGTTTCCTCTACGAGATTCCGATCCTCAGCAATCTGCTCGGCGCCCGCACCCACGAAAACGACCGCACCGAGCTGCTCCTGTTTGTCCGCCCGCGCGTCATTCCGCCCGGCGAGACGACAAAGGACACGACGAAGAGCATCGACCAGCTTTCCAGCAAGGACCAGGTGCACCAGTACCTGCAGGATCCCACCAAGCAGCCGAAGGAGAGCGTGATCGAGCGCTACTACAAGTAAGCCGCCCGGCGCCCCCGCCCGTCATGTCCGCGCCCGTCCAGGAAATGCTGTCCGAGGTCCTCGCCGGCCGCCTCACCGAGGAGCAGCGGCAGGCGGTGCTCGAGGCGCCCCGCGGCCAGCGGGTGGCGACCGTGGCCGCCGCGCTGGGCCTGAGCGAGCTGGATGCGCTCGCCCTCGTGGCCGGCGCGGCCGGGCTCGACATCGCGAGCGACATCCGTCCCGCGCCGGCGTTTCTCAGCCTCCTGCCGGCGCGCCTCGTGCACGACTTCCAGGTGGTCCCCATCCTCGGCCCCGGGGAAAAGGTGGATGACGCCACCGGGGACGCCCCGGCGGCGGAGCCGGAGCCGAACCAGGCGTTGCACCTGGCCACCGCCTGGCCGCCCAACGAGTTGATCCACGACTGGCTCCGCACCTTCACGTCGCGGCCGCTCCAGTGGCATCTCGCGCTGCCCGACCGCGTGCACCAGCTCATCATCGAGCACTTTGGCGTCGGCTCCGGCAGCCTCGAGGACTCCGGCGAGGATTTTGCGCCGGTGCAGAGCGCGACGGCCGACGAACTGGTGGACGAGGACGCCGCGGTCGTGCGGTTCGTGAGCGACGTCATCACGCAGGCGATCGCCGATGCCGCCACCGACATCCACTTCGAGCCGCAGGAGGGCCAGCTCCGCATCCGCTACCGGGTCGACGGCCTGCTGGTGCCGGTGCCGCTGCCGGAGAACCTCCTGCGCTTCCAGGACGCCATCATTTCGCGCCTCAAGATCATGGCGCGGCTGAACATCTCCGAGCGCCGCCTGCCGCAGGACGGCCGCATCACCTTCAAGACCAACGGCAGCGCGCTCGACATCCGCGTCTCCACCATCCCGACCATCTACGCCGAGAGCGTGAGCCTGCGCCTGCTCAACCAGAAGAAGGAGGCGTTCACCATGGACCGCCTCGGGATGAACGCCGAGGAGCAGAGCCTGGTGAAGCGCGTGCTCGAATACCCGCACGGCA
>CAZAFS010000416.1:0-3330 GCA_964484165.1 uncultured Opitutaceae bacterium
AATTGTAGGGCGGGGTCTCCCGACCCCGCCGCTTTCGTTCTTCTTGGCGGGATCTGGAGATCCCGCCCTACAGCGGCCGCGCCACGTGGGTGGCGCCGCCCACCTAGCTCTCATCGCGCCCCACTTCCGGCGTTCGGCCTTCAACTTTCGACCTTCGCCTTTACCTTAAGCCCGCACGGCGATCTGCCCGCGGATGGCCGCGGTCAGCGCCTCCGCGTCGGTCTGGTCCAGGCGGCGCAGCACGCATTCCCAGCGGAAGGCAAAGCTGCCCGCCGGATCGTACGGGAGATGCTTGAACAGCGTGTCGAAGGAGCGCCGGCGCCGGCGATAGTCCCGCTGGATCCGCAGGAACTCGTCGCGAAACGACTGCAGGTAGGTCTCCGCGAAGGCCCGCGGATCGGGCACCTTGTCGGCGCGCGCGTTGACCGGCCGGGCGTAGGCCTTCGCCGCGTCCGCCAGCCCATGCCGGTATTCGGTGAAGGCCCCGCTGGGATCCGAGACGATCAGTTCGGCGGGCATGCCGGTGGCCGGGTCCTCCATGATCACCTCGTCGCCGTCGTCGAAGATGACCTGCGGGGGAAACTCCATGGCGCGACCGCAGATGATGTTGGCGGCCGCCGCGTCCCCCAGCAGCTGGGCCAGCCGCCGGGCGTAGGCGCCGTTGAGGAATTTGGAGAGCGGGAGCTTGTCCGTGGCCAGGCCGCGCAGGTAGTCGCGCTCCAAATAGATGACCGGGATCATCGTCCCGGCCATCGCCCGGTTCCGGCCGGCGTAACGCTCCCGTGTGCGCCGCAGGCTGATGCCCGGCGGCAGGTGCATCCCGAGCTGCTGCACGCCGAGGCGCCGGTCCAGCACGTAGTCGGTGTACTCCTCGCTCTCCAGGATCGCCTGCAGCAGCGGCTTGCCTTCGTCGAGGCGCTCGCGGATGCCCCATTTCTGAAACCGGATGAAGCGCACGATCGGCGCCGGCATCCCGCGCACCTTCAACTCGGCCAGATACACCCCCCGCCGGGCCCCCGGCAGCTGCTGCCGCCGGGACAGCGACTGCGCGATGCGGCCGATGTTGACGTATTCCAAGCTGCCGTACTCGCGGATGAAATTGAAAATGAATTCCCGCACGAGCGGGTCGCACAATGCCTGGAGGTCCTTGTCCTCGGGGTGCGCGTCGGCCTCGTCGAAAATGGGATCGAGCACGAACTCCCCCTCTTCGAAATATCCGCCGGGCAGCCACTCCACCTGCATGAAGAACTCGGGGCTCAGGTCGCGCAGCACGTCCTCGGTGATGGTCTGGTCGCGCTGCGAGATCAGCGCGCTCAGCATCGCGTTGCACCAGATCTCCGCCTGGGGATCGTCCTGCAGGAGATCGGGCTCGCAGGCCTGGCAAAAAAGCTCGCGCAGCTCCCCGTACCGCCGGCGCAATTCCGTCTCGGGCAGCGCCGTAAAGTCGACGCACTGGAGGTCGCGGGCGCCGAAGTGCCGGGCATCCGCGCCGAAGAAATCGACCTCCGGGCTGCCCCCGCGGTTGCGCCGGGCACTCTGTACCGCGATCTCCTGCAGTTGGCGGGCCAGCGCCGGGGCCTCCAACGCGCCCAGCCGGGAGAACTCCGCGCAGGTCACGTAGCGTGTGCCGCGGAACCGGTTGTAATAATAGATCGGCCGTTCGTGGATGGCGACCCGGGAGGTCTCGATTACGCGCCGCATGTCTTCGCGCGACCGGGGTATCGGAGTGATGCGCCAGCACTCGCCGTGGGCCTTCAGCGCGTCGCGCACCTTCCGGTCCATCGCGACGAGGAATCGGATCAGCCGCCTAGAAACGATTTCCTCCAGCAGGTCGTCCGCCGCGAAGGCCAGGTCCATGCGGTCCGGATCGGGCCGGATCAGAATCTGGTCCGACTCAAAGATGAGATCCACCGATTGATTGAATTCGGCCTCCTCCGCCGCCTCCGTCAGCGGCGGGCACCCCTCCGCGGCGAGTTGCTCGTTGAGCCGGTCAATGAACGCCAGCCGCTGGGAGGCGTGGATGCCCGGCAGCGTCACCAGCGTTTTCCGGTGGGGAAAAATGGTGCCGATGTGCGTCTGCAGCTTGCCGTCCGGGTCGCGGACGAAGGGTTGCGAACCGATGACTTCGAGCGTCATGGCGGGAGACGGTTTGATGCGGAGGGGTTAATCCCTGCAAACTACCAGCCGCGCCGTCCGTTTGTCGAACGGGCAGTTTGGGGGGCTTTTGCCCAACCAAGTGGCGAAGGGACCGAGCGGAATGCAGCGTTTGGTCCGGGGCGGCGCGGTAACGAAGCAAACGAACCGGACCCCATGTCCAGTCAACATTCCGCGGTGAATCATGTAGGAAGCCCGCTTGCGGGCGATCCGCCGTACCGCAGAATCGGTCACGAGCGACCTTCCTACGAAGCGATCATCCGCCAACGGCCGCCGTCGCGCGGCACCGGGCCGCACCTCCACTTCTGTTCGATTCACCCCTCGGCGCGGGCCTTCGCGTCGGCCTCGATGAGCACTTTGAGGCGGTCGAGCTCGTCTTTCACCCGGATCTTCACCGCCGGCAGTTCGGCGGCGGCCGCGACCTTCCCCTGCGCAAAGATGTAGAACTTCATCTTCGGCTCGGTGCCGCTGCCGCGCCCGGCGTAGGTGTAGCCGTTCGCCAGGGTCACGAAATAGAGGTCCTGCTTCGGGATGGCCGCGCCGTCGGCGTCGCGGATGACCTCGCGGCCGAAGTCCTCGAATTTCACCACGGCCACGTCGCCGAAGGCCCGCGGCGGGGCGGAGCGATAGGTGTCGAGGATGCGCCGGATCTTCGCCGCGCCCGACGCCCCCTCGTAGTAGATGTTGATGACGCCCTCGAGAAAATAGCCGTGCTTGACGTAGAGCTCGTCCAGATAGTCCGGCACGGTCAGGCCGCGGCCCTTCACCCAGGCGCTGAGCTCGGCGAACATCAGGCAGGCGGCGTTGGCGTCCTTGTCGCGCACATAGTCGTTGGGCAGGTAGCCGTAGCTTTCCTCGGTGCCGAAGGCGAAGAACGTGCCGTGCTCGGCGTGCAACCGGGCGCGGGTGGCGAGCGGCGTGGCGTCGTAATCCAGCGCCAAACCGGCCTGGGTCAGGAGCGAAAGCTTCACCTGCTGTTCGTAGCCCCGCAGCTTGGCGGCGATCCACTTGAAGCCGGTGAGCGTGTTGATGACCTTCACCCCGTGCCCGCGGCCGATGGCATCCTGCAGGGGCGTGGTGACAAACGTCTTGATCAGGGCCACGCGCAGCGAGCCCGCCGGCGGGATCCAGCCGAGCTCCTTGTATTTCATCAGGCGGTAGTCGGCCAGCAGCGCG
>CAZAFS010000417.1:0-3323 GCA_964484165.1 uncultured Opitutaceae bacterium
CGCCCGGGGCCGCGCGGCCGGCCCGGAATCTTCCGGCCGGAACCATTTGCAGTCCCACGGCGGCCGGTGGAGTATTGCGAGCGCCGCTCTGCCGGCGGTTGCCTTGTCCCCCTCCACCTGCCGTCCTGAATTGCCATGCAACGATTTTTTCCCGGCCGGTTCTGGCTGGCGTGGTTGATTCTGACGGGCGCGCGCGCGGCGGGCGCCGGTCCCTGGTTCAATATTCTGGACTTCGGCGCCCACCCGGACGGCTCGGCTGATTCGACCGCGGCGATCCGCGCCGCCATCCAGGCGGCGAAGGCGGCCGGCGGCGGCACTGTCTGCGTCCCGCCGGGCACCTACGTCACCGGGCCGGTCGAACTCGTGAGCAACCTCGTGTTCGACGTTGAGGCCGGGGCCACGCTGCGGTTCCCCGCCGCGCGGCTGCCTCTGACCCAGGGTCGGGTGCAGGGCATCGAATGCCTCACGCCGGTGCCGTTGATCGGCGGACAGAACCTGGAGAACGTGACCATCACCGGGCGCGGCCTGCTCACCACCGACAACAGCGCCTGGCTCGATCTCATGGGCCGGCCCCAGCCGCGGTCCGCCGCCGGTCCCGGCTCCGCGTTCGGCCCGGACTGGAACCGCCTCCTGGCCTTGCTGCAGGAAAAGACGCCCCAGCCCGAGGCGGAATACCTGAAGGTCGCGCCGTATCTGCGGCCCGCGTTCATCCGCACCATGGACTGCCGGAATGTCCTGATCGAGGGCATCCGCATCGTCGGGTCGCCGTTCTGGACGATCCATCTGCTTTATTCGCAGAACGTGGTGGTGCGCGACGTGAGTCTGGAAACCTTTCCCGGGGCCTTCACCGGCGGCATCTACATCGACTCGAGCCGCGACGTCCGGATCGCCGGCTGCTACCTGGACAATGGCGACGACGCCATCACGCTCAAGGCGGGCAAGGATGCCGACGGCCTGCGGGTGAACCGCCCGACCGAAAACGTCACCATCACCGGCTGCGTCATCCACCGCGGTTCCGGCGCCATCGTGATCGGCAGCGAGACCTCGGGCGGCATCCGCCACGTCGTCGTCAGCGACATCGTCTGCGAGGGCACGCAGATGGGCATCAATCTCAAGAGCGAGCGTGGCCGCGGCGGCGCCGTCGAGGACGTCCGCATCGACAACGTGACGATGGACGACGTCGGCCGGGCCATCAGCGTTTCGCAGTTCTATCAGATGCAAGGCGAGACGCCGGCGGTCGAGATGGAGCCGGTGTCGGCGCGGACGCCGGTCTTCCGCAACATCGTCATCAGCCACGTGACGATCACCCGCGCCCGCGGCGCCCCGAACTTCGGCTGGAATCCCGACAGCATCAGCGGGAACCGCGCCCCGGAGCTGCTCACCGTCAACATCGACGGTCTGCCGGAAATGCCGATCGCCGGCCTGCGGCTCAGCGACGTCATCGCCTCGGGCCGGGCCGGGTTGCGGGCCCGCCACACGGTCGGGCTGGAGCTGCACGACGTGCAGATGAACGCGGAGAGCGGCCCGGCCTTCGTGGTGCTGGACTCGCGGGAGCTGGAGCTGGACGGCGTGACCACGCGCCAGCCGCGGCCGGACGCGCCGGTGATCCGCCTGGAGCGCTGTCCCGGCGCCGTCGTGCGCGGCAGCCGGGCCTTTGCCGGGACCGGCACGTTCCTCTCGGTTTCTCCCGGCGAGCTGAAGGACATCGCGCTCGTCGGCAACGTCCTGACCGCGGCGCGCCAGCCGACGGTCGAGGCCGCGACCGCGGCCCCCTGATCCCGATGATTCGAGCGGAGCGATGCGCACGCCGACCAGTCGGCGCGACGGGAGTGCCTCGGTTTGCCTTGTCATCGCGAGCCCGGCATCGCCGGGCGTGGCGATCCAGCCAGATGGTTTGCTTCGTCGCCCGGTTCTGCGGGCTCCTCGCAATGACAAACTGAGGCAGTACGGCGCGACCGTATCTCTCAGACGATAGGCGAGGCCGGGAACGGCAGCCATTGCGCCCCGCGCCGGGCGCTCTCCACCGCCAGCTCGACAAACGCCAGGCCCTCGATGCCGTCGTCGATCGTCGGAAAATCGAGATCGGCGGGCGGCGGCTCGCCCGCCACCTCCGCCGCGATGGCGCGGAAGGCCTCGCGGTAGATGTTGCCGAACGCCTCGAGGTAACCCTCCGGGTGCCCCGGCGGAATGCGGCCCGCCTGTTTCGCCGCGGCGCCGAGATAGCTGTTGCCGCGGCGCCAGACTTCGCGCGGCCGGTCGGGGTATTTCACGATGAGGTCGTCGGGCCGCTCCTGATGCCACTCCAGCGCCGCCGACTCGCCGTAGACGCGGATGCTGAGGGCGTTTTCGTCGCCGATGCAGATCTGCGAGGCGTGCATGAGGCCCTTCGCGCCGCCGCGGTACCGCAGCAGAATGCTGCCGTCGTCGTCGAGCCGCCGGCCGGGGACGAAGGTCGAGAGGTCGGCGCAAAGCGACTCGAGGTGGAGGCCGGTGATGTAGCGGGCGAGATTCTCGGCGTGCGTGCCGATGTCGCCGAGGCAGCCGGCGGCGCCGCTGCGCTGCGGGTCGGTGCGCCAGACCGCCTGCTTCTGGCCGGTGGCCTCGAGGCGCGTCGCGAGCCAGCCCTGGGAGTATTCGACGAGAATTTTGCGGATGGCGCCGAGGCGGCTCTCGCGCACCAGCGCGCGCGCCTGCTTTACCATCGCGTTGCCGGTGTAGTTGTGCGTGAGGACAAACACCTTGCCGGTCTGCGCCACGATGGCCTTCAGCGCCTTCGCCTCGGCGAGATTGAGGGTGACGGGCTTGTCGCAGACCACGTTGAAGCCGCGCTCGAGAAACAGCTTCGCGACCGGGAAATGCACGTGGTTGGGGGTGACAATCACCACGAAGTCGAGGCGCCGGTCCGCCGGCAGCGCGGCCTCGGCCGCCGCCATCGCGGCATAGCTGCCGTAGACGCGGGCCGGATCCAGCAGCAGATCGCGGCCCGCGGCCAGCGATTGGGCGGGATCGGCGGAGAAGGCGCCGGCGACGAGTTCGGCGGCGCCGTCCATCTGCGCGGCGAGGCGGTGCACGGCGCCGATGAAGGCGCCCGGGCCGCCGCCCACCATGCCGAAACGCAGCTTGCGGTTCATTTTGGCCGGCGGTCGAAGGCCGCGTCGAAGGCGGCGGCGTTCGGCGCGAAGTCGAGCCGGCGCACAAAGGCCGCGGCCTCGGTCGCCCCGTGCACCCGGTCCATGCGGATGTCCTCCCACTCGACCGAGAGCGGGCCGCGGTAGCCGACGTCGTTCAGGGCGACGATGATGTCCTCGAACTTGATGTCGCCG
>CAZAFS010000418.1:0-3321 GCA_964484165.1 uncultured Opitutaceae bacterium
GAAGCTGGGTCGGCAGGTCTGCGCCTGCTCGGCCACTGCTTCGGTGCTGCTCTGATGCTGCTTCGCAACTGCCTCGCTGCTGCTCCACTACTGCTTTGCCACTGCTCGTGGCTGCCCGGCATGGATTCGAACCATGACTAGAGGATTCAAAGTCCTCTGTGCTACCTTTACACCACCGGGCATCGAATCCGGCATACGTTGGGCCGCCGCCTCACCCGGTCAAGGCCGGAGAAATTCAGACGGTGAGTAGTCTGCCTTGTCATCGCGAGGCCCGCTGAGGGGACCGTGGCGGTCCAGCCAGCCTACGCCAAGGCTACGGCTCGGCCCGTCGATGGAGCGCAGCCACGCCGTAGCTCGCAGAGCGAAGGCGGGCTGGATTGCTTCGTCGCCTCGCTCGGCGCGGCTTCTCGCAATGACGTATTGGAAATGGGCCCTAATTTGACGCGGCGCGGGCGAAGGTGGCGGCCAGATGAATTGCGCTAGCGGTGAGGCGCCGGACCGGGGGGCGCTGGAGCCGGGAGGGAAAGCCCTCCGGTTCACTCGGCGCGCAACGCCCCGATCGCGTCCACCTGGCCGGCGCGGCGGGCGGGCAGCCAGCAGGCGAGCAGCGCGACGGCGATGAGCAGGAGCGTGGTGCCGAGCAACACGGCCGGGCTGTTGAGGCGCATGGCCGGAAAGTTGGCGGCGAGGAGCCGGGCCACGCCCAGCGCCCCGAGCAGGCCGAACGCGGCTCCGGCGAGGGCGAGTTTCACCCCGGAGGTCAGGACGAGGCGGGTGATGTCCCGGACGCTCGCGCCCAGGGCAAGACGGATCGCGAATTCGGCGGTGCGCTGGGCCATCGTGCGGGCGATGATGCCGTAGATGCCGAGGGAGGCCAGGCCGAGCCCGAGCACCGCGAACCAGGCCAGCATGTCGCGGAGCACGCCGAGCTGGTAGAGTACGCGATTAATCGTGGCGTCGGCCGGCTGCAGTTTGCGCACCGGCAGGTCCGGATCGAGTCTCGTCATGACCGCGCGAATGCCGTCGACGAGCGTGGCGGGCGCGACGCCGGCGCTCCGCACGGCGATCCAGTAGCGGAGCCGGGGCGCCTGGGCCATGGGCTGGTAAAGTTGGTAGGCCACCGGACCCGGGTCGGGGAGAACCGAGGTCGCGTCGGCCACCACGCCGACGATTTCGCCCCATTGCTTCGGTTCGACCTCGGCAAGGGCGAGGCGCCGGCCGATGGGGTTCTCCCGGCCGAAGAGGCCCGTGGCCATGGTCTGGCTGATGACGAAAACCCTGGGCGAAGTCCGCGTGTCGCCGCCGTTGAACTCGCGGCCGGCCAGCAGCCGGGTCCCGACGGTGGCCAGATAGTGCGGGCTGATGGCGTTGACGAGGGCCACGGGCTCATGGCCGGGCGGCGGAAGGGCGCGGCCTTCGATCAGGAATTTGCGCACCTCGAACACCTGCGACATGGGCATGGAAGCTGAGAGGCCGGCGGCGGCGACGCCCGGCAGGGCTTCGAGCTGTTCCACGGTGAGGCGCTGGAAGCCGTCGATCTTGGCGGCGTCCGCGTAGTCGGCAGCGGGCAGCAGCACGGTGCCGGTCACGAGGCGGTCGGACTCCCAGCCGGAACGGCGGTGGTTCAAGTCATTGAGTCCGCGGATGAAGAGGGCGGCGCCCGAGAGCAGGACCATGGCGAGGGCAAACTGGCCGACGATGAGGACCTGGCGAAAACGTTGGTGACCGCGACCGCCCGTCGTACCGCGCGCCCCGCTCTTCAGCGTGTCGTTCAGGTTGAGCCGCACGGCGAAGAGCGCCGGCGCCAGCCCGAAGGCGAGGGCGGTGACGAGCGAAGCGGCCAGCGCCCAGCCGAGGACCCGGCCGTCGAGGGCGACGATGACCTGTTCGCCGTTGTCCCCGGTGGAGCGAACGGCGAGCCAATCGCCGGCCCAGACCGCGACGAGGATGGCGCCCGCGCCGCCGGCGAGCGCCAGCGCCAGCGACTCCGCGATCAAGGGACGCAGCACCTGCATGCGCGAGGCGCCCAACGCGGCGCGCACGGCGAATTCGCGGGCGCGGGCCATTGTGCGGGCGAGGAGGAGATTCGCCAGGTTGGAGCAGGCGATGAGCAGCACGAAACCGGAAAGGCCGACGAGCATCGCCATCATCTGGGCCATGTCCTTGCCCGCGACGCTCTCATGGAGCGCCAAGGTGCGCCAGGTGCTCCCGGCGTTGACGGCGGGAAAGTCGGCCGCCAGACGCGCTCCGAATCGGGCGATGAAGGCGTCGGCCTCGGCCGGCGAGAGTTGGCCGGCGCGCCGGCCGATGAGCTGGAGGCTCGCGGCCTGGCGGTCCGCGGATTTCGCCGGATCGAGACCGAGCGGCCGGAAGAGATCGACCCAGCCCAGGTGGCGCCAGTCGTTGAACGTCGCGGGCATCACGCCCACGATTTCGTGGGGGGCGCCGTCGACGCGGAGGGTGCGGCCGATGATGTCGGCCCGGCCTCCGAACCGGTTCTGCCAGCAACGCTGGCTGATGATGACAACGCGGTCGTTGCCGTGGAGTTCCTCACCCGGCCGGAAGTCCCGGCCGAGCTGGGGCGGGATTCCGAGCGTGCCCAGGAAATTGGCGGTGATGCGGATGGCATAGGCCATCTCGGCCGGTTGGCCCGGTTCGGCGAGGCTCGCGTCCCCCGGCGTGTAGGCGGCGACCTCGCCGTAGCCGTGCATCTCGCGCCGCAGGTCACGGAAATCAGCGGGCGCGACGCCGCCCTCGGGGTTTTGCGCCGTGGTGCGGTAGATGCGGTCCAATCGGGCGCTGTCGGGATACGGCAGTGGTTTCAGCAGCACCCCGTTGAGCACGCTGAACATCGCGGTGTTGGCCCCGATGCCGAGCGCGAGCGTGAGGATGGCCAGGAGCGTGAACCCCGGGGACCTGACCAGCTGGCGCAAAGCGAGGCGGAAATCCGTGAGCGCCCGTTCGAGCCAACCCCAGCCCCACGTTTCCCGCGCCTGCTCCTGGAGGCTGCCCACGTTGCCGAATTTCTTCTGGGCGGCGTAGCGCGCCGCTTCGGCGGGCAGGCCGTCGGCGGCAAAGTCCGCCGCGCGCTGCTCGAGGTGGAAGCGCATTTCCTCCGCCATCTCGGCTTCAGACTGCCGGCGCCGGAACAGGTGGCGCAAACGGTGGGCGAGGCGACGGAGCAGGTTCATGGCGGTAGCAGGGCGGGGTTGCGCTCACGCCGAGTCCAGCACCATGGCGATGATGGCGCTCGTGCGGTCCCAGAGTTCGTGCTCGGTCTCGAGCTGCTTGCGGCCGGTGCGGGTGAGGCGGTAATACTTC
>CAZAFS010000419.1:0-3317 GCA_964484165.1 uncultured Opitutaceae bacterium
TTCACCGCGACGGTGCTGGCGTGGTATGGCACGCCGGAGCCCGCCGTGCTGCCGGCCGCCGGGGCGGGCGCGCCGAATTTCTTCGGCGCCCGCGACCTGCTCGACCTGGTGTGGGAGTGGGTGGATGATTTCAACACCGTGCTGGTGAGCGGCGACAGTCGCGGCGCCGGCGGCGCGGGGATGTTCTGCGGCGGGAGCGCCGCGAATAATCGCGATCCTTCCGACTATGCGGCCTTCATGCGCCTGGGCTACCGCAGCAGCCTGAGCGCGAACTACACCGTCGCCAATCTCGGCTTCCGCTGCGCCCGTGATGTCGCGGTCCGCTGAACCATTTTTCACCATGAACAACTCCCTCCGCGTGTTTCTCCTGCTCGCGACGGCCGCGCTCGCCGCCGCCCCGACCCTGCGCGCCGCCGACGATTGCTGCTGCTGTGCGGAGTCCAAGGCCGCCCCGGCCGCCACGCTGTCGGCACGCTCGATCTACCAGCTGGACGCGACCTGGACCGACGATCGCGACCAGCCGTACAAGCTCGCCGGACTGCGCGGCCGGCCCGTGGTGCTCGCGCTCTTTTTCACCTCGTGCGGCTACGCCTGCCCGCGGATCGTGAGCGACATGACGCGCATCCAGGCCACGTTGCCGCCGGCCGTGCGCGACCGGGCCGTGTTTGTCCTGGTGAGCTTTGACGACGTCCGCGACACCGTGGCCGTGCTGCACACCTACCGCCAACAGCACGAGCTGAATCCGGCCACCTGGGTGCTGCTGCGCGGCACCCCGGGCGACATCCGCGAGCTGGCCGCCGTGCTCGGCGTGAAGTACAAGAAGGACGCCCTCGGCCTGTTTCAGCACTCGAACCTGATCACGATCCTCAACCCGGAGGGCGAGATCATCCACCAACGGTCCGGCCTGGAGGGCGGGCTGGCCGAGGCGGCCCAGGCGGTGGTAGCCTCCCGCTGAATTGCAGCCAGACGATGAACCAAAGTCATTCTGAGCACAGCGAAGAATCCAGCTGGACCCCGGGCAAAACCGCGAGCCGTGACCTGCTGGATCCTTCACTTCGTTCAGGATGACACCCAGTCGATAATCATGTCCAAAACCACCCTCTTCGATCCGACGGCCGCCGGCGTCATCCATCTCGCCGAGGCGGCGCAGTTTTCTGAGGCCGGCATCGTCAGCCGGGCGCTGCACGACCAGGCTGGCGTGCGCGTGACGCTGTTTGCGTTCGCCGCCGGCCAGCAGCTGACCGAGCACGCCTCGCCGGCGCGGGCGCTGGTGCAGGTGCTCAGCGGCACCGGCGAATTCACGCTGGCCGGCAAGAAGACGCGGCTGCGCGCGGGCGATCTGCTGCACCTGCCGCCGGGTCTGGCCCACGCCGTGTTCGCCCCCGAGGCGTTTTCGATGCTGCTGATCACCATTCGCGAACCCAAGGCGCCCCCGGGCGCGGCCTGAGTCGTTGCCGCCATGTCCGCCATCAAATTCAAGACCCTCGACGTGCGCGCGATGCTGGCGCAGGGCGTCGAACCCTATGCCGAAATCCGCCGCCGGGTGGACGCGCTGGCGCCCGGCGCGGGGCTGACCATCGTGGCGCCGTTCCTGCCGGCGCCGCTGATCGAGAAGCTCAAGAGCGAGGGCTTTGGCAGCCGCGTGGAACGCCGCGCCGACGGCGGCTGGGCCGCGTTTTTCTGGCGCGACAACCCCGCCTGATCCGGCTTGTCTGGCCGGGATGACGCCCCGTCCGTCCGAGCTGAAGATTGCCGCGCTGGCGGGCACGCTGCGCTGCAGCCAGCTGTTCAGCGGCCTGTCGGCGGAGGACCTCGACGCCATCGCGGAGTTCGCGGTGCTGCGCAACCTGGCGCGCGGCGAATACCTGTTCCGGCAGGGCGCGCCGTCCGAGGGGTTCTACGTGGTCCAGCGCGGCGCCATCAACGTCCACCGGGTGAGCGCCGCCGGCAAGGAGCAGGTGATCCATGTCTTCCGGTCCGGCGAATCGTTCGCCGAGGCGGCGCTGGCCACGCCCACCGGCTATCCCGCCGATGCGCGGGCGGTCGAACCCAGTACCGTGGTGCTGATCCCGAAGGGGCCAGTCCTCGCCCTGATCGGCCGGCGGCCCGACCTCGCGCTGCGCATGCTCGGCTCGATGAGCCAGCACCTGCGCGTGGTGGTCGGGATGCTGGACGACCTGACGCTCAAGGACGTGGAAACCCGGCTGGCGAACTGGCTGCTCAAGCATGCGAAGGGCCGGGCCGGCCCCCTGCAGCTGCCCGGCACCAAGCGGGTGCTGGCGGCGGAGCTGGGCACGAGCAGCGAGACGCTCTCCCGCACCTTTGCCGCATTGCGCGACCGCCAGATCATCGCCGTCTCGGGCCAGACCATAGCAATCCGCGAGCCGGCGGCCCTTGAGGCGATCCTGCGCCGCAATCTCGGCGAGGCGTGAGCCGCCGGCGCGCGGTTCCGCCTGGACGGAGCCATTTCGCGCTGGCCGCGGCGCCGGGCCGCGGGAGAATGGCTGGTTCATGTCCGCGGCCACCGCCATTCGCGAACGTCCGTGGCAAGCCGGCCTGCGCGGCGCTCGCGCCAATTTGCTGCCGGGCTTCGTGCTGCAGCTGGTGGCACTGGCCTTCGTGCTCGCCTATTATTACCACGCCCCGACGCGGGCGGTGCTCGAGCAGATCATGGTGTTTCGGTCCCGGACGGGCTTCGCCTGCGGCATCGTGTCCACCGGGCTGTTCGGCGGACTGCTGCCGTTCTGCTACCTGCGGTCGAATCCGGCCTCGCGCCGCCAGTACCGGTGGCCGCAGGGACTGTTGCTGACCGCGTTCTGGGCCTACAAGGGGCTGGAGATCGAGGTCTGGTACCGGCTGCAGGCGCACGTCGTGGGCGCGGGCCACGACGCGCTGACGATCCTGATCAAGGCGTCGCTGGACCAGTTCGTCTACTGTCCGGCGTTTGCCGTGCCGGTGACCGTCTTGGTCTACCAGTGGAACGCGCTGGATTTCGACGGGCGGGCCGTGGTGGCCGACCTCCGCGCGCCGGGCTGGTACGCCCGCAGCGTGCTGCCGACCCTCATCGCCAACCTCGGCGTCTGGGTGCCGGCGGTGGCGATCATCTACGCGCTGCCGACGCCGCTGCAGCTGCCGCTGCAGAACCTCGTGCTGTTCTTCTTCACCCTGCTGCTCGCACACCTCAACCGCCGGCGGGCGGCGGGACGGTAGCGGCGTCGCGCGGCGCCGCCGGCTCGAGCAGTTCCGTCAGGCCGCCGATCACCTCGGCGGTCAGCAGGGTGAGCTTCTGGGGACCGGTCAGGGGCTGGTCCGGGCCG
>CAZAFS010000420.1:0-3314 GCA_964484165.1 uncultured Opitutaceae bacterium
CGGTAGAGCGGCAGGCCGAGGGCGGCGGCGGCGGCGCGGGCCGTGGCGAGCGACACGCCGAGGATGGCGTTGGCGCCGAGCTTCGATTTGGTCTTGGTGCCGTCGAGCGCGAGCATCACCCGGTCCACGCCGATCTGGTCGATGGCGTCCATGCCGATGAGGGCGGGGGCGATGCGCACCTTGACGTTGGCGACGGCCGTGAGGACGCCCTTGCCGAGGTAGCGTTTCTTGTCGCCGTCGCGCAATTCGAGGGCCTCGTGTTCGCCGGTGGAGGCGCCGGACGGCACGGCGGCGCGGCCGAGGTGACCGGAGGCGAGGCGGACGTCGACTTCGACCGTGGGATTGCCGCGGGAGTCGAGGATTTCGCGGGCGGTGAGGGCAGTGATGGTGGTGTTCATGGGAAGACGGTAACCTCTAGGCGATAGGCGATCGGCCGGCCGAGGGGAAGGCAAAATCCCCGGCCGAGGCCAGGGCACAGCCGCGCTTATGGAGCGAATTCGGGCGGCTGGAATCCGGCGGTGCTCCGCCGGGCCGGCCCCCGGCGCCAACCCGCTACCGCATGGGCGGGTGGGAACCCCACGGCGTGTGGGTGTCGCCGATGCGCTTCGCCATCCGTTTGAAGAAGCCGGGCGGCTTGGGACGCAACGCCTCGGGAATCTGTTCGAGGTTGCCAATGCTCTCGGCGGTGTGGACAGGCGAGACGCCGTCAAAGTTGCGCACGCTGAGCAGTTCGGCCGTCATCAGATTCGCCGGGATCTGGTTGAGGCAGCCGGCGAAGGCCGCGGCGTGGACGGCGGTGTCGCCATGATCGTTGCGGGTCAGCAACAGGTCCTCGGTGAGCTGCGCCGGCGGAATCTTGCTGAGCTGCGCGGTTTCGGCCGCGGCATGGATGGCGGTATACCCCGATTTGCTCGCCAGGCTGAGGTTTTCGATCACCAGCATCTCCGGGGGGATCTGTTCAAGGTGGCCGGCAATTGCGGCGGCGTGCAGCACGGTGTCACCGGCCGTGGTCTGGCGGAGGAGATTCTCGCGGGTGAGCAGCTCGCGGGGAATCTGGTCCAGATGGCCGTTGAGGGCGGCGACGTGATAGACGGACTCCCCGCTGATGTTGCGTTCGCCCAACTGCGCGGCGGTGATCAGCTTGGCGGGCAGGCGGTCGAGCGTGCCGTTTTCCGCCGCCTCGTGGAGCAGGGTGTTGCCGAGTTCGGTCTTGAGCCGGACCGCCTCCTCGGTCAGGAGGCCGGGCGGGAGCTGCCCGAGGTGGCCGAAGGCCGCCGCCACATGAAAGACCGTGTAGCCGCTGTTGCTGCGGGTGAGCAGGTAATCGGGGGTGAGGAGCGCCGGCGGCACCTGGTCCAGGTGGCCGCCCTCGGCGGCATGATGCAGCGGAGTGTAACCCGATTCGTTCTTGCGGAGCAGATTGCGCGCGGTCAGCACGGCGGCCGGCAGTTCGCGCAAGCGTCCGTAGCGGGCGGCGGTGTGCAGGGGTGTGCTGCCAGCGGCGTTGGTGGCCGTGAGGTTCTCGACGGTGAGGAGGCTCACCGGAACCTGAAAGAGCGTGCCCTCACGAAAGGCGGCGTGCAGGTTGATTTGCTCCATGCTTCGGGCGGTATGAGCGATGCAACGACCGTACAACCGGGGAATCAATCTCAATCTGGCCGGGGGTGTCTCCCCAAGGGAGACCGCGGAGCCGGTTGATTCGATTTGCCAAGCAAAGCCCGGCAGGCACGATAAGCTACCTCATGAATCCATCCACCCCCGCCCCCGCCCCCCCGACCGACCCGGGCAAGGGCGCCGTGCTGATCATCGACGACGAGCAACCGCTCCTCGAAGTCTATGCCGCGGCACTCAGTCAGCATTTCGACGTGGCCCAGGCGACCTCGGTGCACGAGGCGGACGCCCTCTTGCGGACGAAGAGATTCAAGGTGGTCGTCTCGGACCACCTGATGCCGGGCGGCAACGGCATGGGATTCCTGGTGCGGGTGCGGGAGGAGTATCCCGAAATGCAGCGCGTGCTCGTCACGGCCTACATGAAACCGGAGATGCTCCTGCGGAGCGTCAACGAGGCCGCACTTTTCCGCTACCTGCTGAAACCCATTTCGCTGGCGGAACTGGTCAAGGTCGTGCAGGAGGCCGTCAAGCTCTACGACCAGACCGCGCGGCCGGCGGCCTGACGGTGGCGCCATGACGCAGGACCAGCCCCAGCCCATACCGGCCGACCGCCTGCCGGTGCTGCTGATCGATGATGAACCCAAGTTGCTGGAGGCGATGCGGGAGGGCCTGGCGGAGGAATTTGCGCTCGAGACGGCGGGATCGGCCGCCGAGGCCGAGAGGCTCATGGCGGCCCGGCCATTCGCGGTGGTGATCTGCGACTACATTCTGCCGGGCGAGGCGGGGCTCGATTTTCTCATCCGCATGCGGGAACGGCATCCGGAGACGCGGCGCATCCTGGTCACCGGCTACATGAATCCCGAGCTGCTATCGCGCAGCGTCGCCGTGGCGGAGCTATCCGCCTGCCTCATCAAGCCGGTAAGGAGCGCCGCTTTGGCCCAGGCGGTGCGCGCCGCGGTGCGGCCGTAACCCGAGGTCCGGCCGGCGGGCCCTGGTGGCGCAGTCCGTGCGGCGAATGCGGCAAAAGGTGCGCAGCGATGCGCATTTCATGCGGAGCCGCGGGTCCGGCGGCCGTGGTAGGATGCGGCCATGCAGGCGCCCCTTACCCTTTCCGCCGGCCTGCCCCGCCGAGTCCGGCTGCTTCTCGAAATCTGCTGGGTGCTGATCGTGGCCAAGTGCCTGGCTGTGCCGTGGGTGATTGCCCGCTGGCAGATTCCCGTCCATCCGGGCTGGGTGATCGTGCCGACACTGCTCTTCGCGGCCCTGGTGACCCTGCTCGTCGTCACCCACCGCGAGGAGTAGACCGATCAGGCGGTCAGCGGCATAAGCGGCTTTGGAATGTAGGAGCCTGCTCGCAGGCGATTCAATTGATCCCAGAGGATAGGTCGCCTGCAAGCCCCGCCGCCGCGGCGCGGGCAAGCAGGCTCCTGCAGTTTGGGACGCCTGGGTCGCGGCGGGTTCGCGGCACTACGATTTGAGCTTCGCCCGCAGATATGGCGCGGTCGGACTGCCCCGGACCCGGGCCAGACCGGCGAGGGGACCCTGGTACACGATCTCGCCGCCGGCCGGACCGCCGCCCGGACCGAGCTCCACCAGATAATCGGCTTCGGCGAGCAGGTCGAGATGGTGCTCGATCACGACCACGGTATGGCCCTGGTCGACCAGCCCGTGCAGCACGCGGATGAGCTTCTCGCAGTCGCTCA
>CAZAFS010000421.1:0-3307 GCA_964484165.1 uncultured Opitutaceae bacterium
CTGACGATCCCGTTGACGGACCGGCTGGGCAAGGGGCGGCACAAGTTGCATGTGTTTGCGGGCGGGAGCGAGGTGCTGAATTCGGACATGCCCGAGGAGCACCGGGAGCAGGTGCTCGACCGGATGACGGCGAAGCGGATCGCCGGGGTGCAGGACGCGGAACCGCAGCCATTCGTAGGGCCGGCGGCGGAATATCCGGAGAAATTGCGAAAGGCGAAGTTCACCGGGAAAGCGGTCATCGCGCTGCGGGTGAGCAAGACCGGGCGGGTGCTGGAGCCGACGGTAAAAGAGGCGACGGATCCCGCGCTGGGCGAGGCGGCGCTGGCGGCGGTGAAGCTATGGCGGTTTCTGCCGCGAGTGAAAGCCGGGCAGCCGGTGGAGAGCCCGATCGAGGTGCCGTTCGATTTCGCGCCGCCGAAGGGAACGAAATAGCGGGTTGGAGCGTCCAGATAACCTCGCAGCCGTTTTGGCGTGATCAATGGAACCCGATCACGAGCAAGAGCACGAGAATGACGGCTACGGTGATTTTGAAGCCGCTCTAGACAAACGTGATCAGGACCACTTCCGAGCGGGTGCCGAGGCGCAGCGGCGGACCCCACGTGCCTGCGCCGCTGCTGGTCAACACCAGTAGCCGACGGAAGCGATGCAGGCCGTAGGCAAACGGTCCAAAGATTCGTTTCACCAGCAGGTTCCACGGCCAGAATTGGCCGGAATGGGTGTGGCCGGAGAGTTGGAGGGAGATGCCAGCGGCTTCGGGGATGGCCAGATTGGCGGGGTGGTGGGTAAGGAGGATGCTCGGCTGCGCGACACTCACTCCCACGCGAGCGAGGATCTCGCGAAACATCCGGGGATCGGACGCTTCGGCATCGTGAACGCCGACGAGTTGAAGGCCCTGGAGGTCGATCCTGGCATTGTCGAGCACCTGGATCCCGGCGCGGCGCACGGCGGCGAGGACGGCGGTCCGGTCGGAAAATTCGTCGTGGTTGCCAGTGACGAAATAAATGCCAAACGGCACGACCAGTTGGCTCCACGGGGCGACCGCAGCGGCTCGATCGATGGCGGCACCGTCGAACAGGTCGCCCGAGATGAACACGGCGTCGGGGTCGAGCGCGGCGAGCCGGGCCACTACGCGACGAGTGAAGCCGGCGCCGAGGATATTGCCCAAGTGCAGGTCGGTCACGAGCGCGGCGGTGCGGCCCTGCCAAACCGCAGGGAGGTTGGGTAGTACGACCGTGACGCGGGTCACCTGGAGCCGCGCGGCGTTGACCAGCCCGTAGAGGATCACAACGGCGGCGGCGCCGTAGAAGGCACAGACGATCGAGCGGCTGGCGACGGAGAACCCGAAGAGGTGGGAAAGGCCCATGGCGATCCACGTACCGACCGCGGCGACGAGGGCGTAATTCAAGGCACCCAAGGCCACGGCGGACAAGAAGGTGAGCGGTCGGAGGAGAGGATGCTGCCAGAATCGGCCGGCGATCGTCACAGGTATGAAGGCGAGGGCCGTCACCATGAGAGCCGTGCGCCAGGCGAGGTCCGACTGACCCGAAAAGCGGGCCCAGGTCGCACCGATAAACCAGCTACAGGCGACCAGCACGCCCGTGACCACGATCCCAAACCGCATGATGCGAGCCCGGGTGAGCGCATGGTGGGAAGAATCCGCAGGAGGTTCCGCGGGGCTGGTGGGCGGGGCGGATGTGGCATTACTGGCAGCGTTCATGAAGATCAGGGGGCGCCGGGCGAGACGGGGCGGACGAGGTTGGCTGCGGGATTCGCAGGATCAGATGGTCTGGCACCCTCCACCGAGCGCGGGAGTCGCAACGCGGCGACAATCAAAAGGGCATGGAAGGTGCAGAGGAGAATAAAGGCCGCGGTAAACGCGTCCGGCACCGTAGCAGGGCCAGGCGCAGACGCCAATCGCCACCCCAGAAAGGTGGCGCAGATCGTGGTCAGGGTGGGGCCGCCGAGGCGCATCACGATGTTCAGGGTGGTGGTGGCCATCGGCAGATCGCTCCGCTTGACGGAGGCATACGCCGCCGAGACGGAAGGCACGCCTACTGCGCTCAGGCCCACGCCGCGGATAAAGAGGGCGCAGGCCAGCAGGCCGATCACCAGCCCATGGCTGGCCATGTAAACAAAGGGCAGCGCGCCAGCCAGCGCCAGCGTGGCTCCACCGGCCGAGGCCGCGCGGTTGCCGAAGCGTTTTACCCAGGTCCCCACGAACGGGTAGCCGCACATCATGCCCAGACCGAGCGGAGCCAGCAGCAGACCGGTCGCACTCGGAGAACGTCCTCCGACGCGAATGAGAAAGATGGGAATCAGCATCTGGCCGGCGAATGCGATTCCGTTCGACATGAATTGGGTGACGGCGGAGGCCGAGAAGACTTTACCTTTGAACAATCGCAGGTCGATCAGGGCCTTGTCCTTCCGGCGGGTGGCCCAGGCAAAAAACGCCGCGAGCAGAAGCACGGCGCCTGCGAGTGCGGCCAGGCCGGCGCGGTCGCGGAGGTGGTCCGAGCCATAAAGGAAGAGCACCAGACCCGGGGACAGCAGAGCAAGGCCAACGAGATCGAGGTCGCGCGGCTTGGTCTCGGCCCGATCGTTCGGCAGGAAAAGAACGGCCAGCACGAGCGCGAGAACGCCGACCGGGAGGTTGAGCAGAAAGAGCCATCGCCAGGAGGCGAACTGCAGGATGGCACCCGCGAGCACCGGACCGAGGAGGGGCGCCAACAAGACCGGCATGGCGGCGAAGCCGATGACGCTGGCCATGTGCCTGCCGGCCACGCGCGCCATCATCATCTGCGCCATGGGCGCCATCAGGCCTCCGCTCATGCCCTGCAGGATGCGAAATCCGATCAAGGAATCGACGGACCAGGAAAATCCGCAGAGCGCGGACGAGAGGGTGAACGCGGAAAAGCACCAGAGATAAAGGGCCTTGGCGCCGATGCGGTCGACCAGCCAGCCGTTCAGTGGCAGGACGAGAGCAAGCGCAAGCAGGTAGCCGCTCGTGACCCACTGGATCGCCGAAAGGCTGCTGTGGAACGTGACCGCCAGACTGGAAAGGGAAACATTGACGACGGTGGCATCCAGTTGGGACAGGAAGGAACCGAGCACGACCACCGAGCTGATCTTCCAAATCGCGGGATCGAGCCGGTCGAGGTCATGGTGGGCGTCAGCGCGTCCTGGCATCAGATCCTTCGGGGGAGTTGCCGCCGTGGAAGCGGCCAAAGAGGCGCGCGCTTACGAGGCCCATCAGCAGAAAGCCCAGGCCCAGAGAGGCCGCATGGGCCAGGGAGCGCAGATGGAAGTC
>CAZAFS010000422.1:0-3305 GCA_964484165.1 uncultured Opitutaceae bacterium
GCCTCCTTGCCCACCACGTCGTGACCGAAGAAGGCCAGGCCGGCCGGATTCGCCCAAGTGTAGATTTTGTGGGTGTCCACCTCCATGATGATGTCCGGCACGGCGGCCAGAATGGCCTCGTGGCGGGCCGAGAGGACCCGCTGCGCCGCCTCGGCCCGCTTGCGCTCGGTGATGTCGCGGACGGTGGCTTGAAGGATCACCTTTCCCCCCTGCTCCATCCGAGTCAGGAGCACGTTGGCGGGGAACTCCTCACCGCCGACCCGCCGGTGCATCCATTCGAAGAAACAGGAACCTTCGCGCACGGCCTTCTCAATCATCTCCTTGGCTTTCTCGGCCGATGCGCACCCGTCCGGCTGCTGCTCGGGAGCCAGTTCCCATGACCCGTGAGAAACAAATTCCACCTCGTTCTTCGCCCCGAACATTTCCACAGCGGCGGGGTTTCCCGAAGTGAACCTCCAGGAAGGAGGCTCAAGGGTCATGATCGCGTCCCGGGTGCTTTCGAAGAGGCGTCGGTATTTCTGCTCGTTCGCCCGCGCCGCCGCCTCCGCCTCCCGGCGCTTCCGACGCTCCTCCGCTTCGGTCAAGGCACGCACCACGGCCGGCACCAGCCGCTCGAGCCGTTGCTTCAGCAAGTAATCGGTCGCGCCGCGGAGCACGCAGTCCACCGCCTGCTCCTCGCCCAGCGTGCCCGAGATCAGGATGAAAGGGACATCGGGCTGTTTCACACGAGCCAATGCCAGGGCGGCCATGCCATCGTAGTTGGGCAACCGGTAGTCCGAGAGAATCAGGTCAAAGCGTGTCTGGGCCAGCGCAGCCTCGTATTCCGCGCGATCCCTCGCGACCGTCAGTGTGCAGGCCATGCTGGTGGCCTGCTGCAGTTTGTCCCGCACCAGTTCCGCGTCGCGCGGGTTGTCTTCGAGATAAAGAATCTGCACCGGTTTATTCATCGCAATCGCCTCGTTGACCTCATGGTGTCTTGGGCCGCAACGAGTGCCCGCTGCCCGGCGGTGGCTCGTTGAGCATGGCCCAAAAAACGCCCACCTGCTTCACCGCCTCGATGAATTCCTTGAACCCGACCGGTTTGACGATGTAGGCGTTGACGCCCAGCTCGTAGCTGTTGACCAAGTCCTGCTCTTCGCGCGAGGAGGTCAATACCACCACCGGGATCGTTTTGAGATGCGGGTCGCCCTTGATCTGCCGCAGCACCTCAATGCCGTCCACCTTGGGCAACTTCAGGTCCAGCAGCACGACGGCAGGCTGGCCCTTGGCCCGATCGGCGAACTGGCCGCGCCGATACAGGTAGTCGAGCGCCTCGGCGCCGTCGCGGACGGCGACGACCTCGTTGGCCAGGTTGCTTTGGGCCAACGCATCGAGCGTCAGTTCGGTGTCGCGGGGACTATCGTCGACCAGCAGGATGCGTTTCAGTTCGATATTCATGGTTGTTCCGTTTTTCGTTCCGCCTTCTTCATGCCTCCGGCTTCAAGGTGATGTAAAACGTTGCGCCCGCGTTGAGCCCGCCCTCCGCCCAGACGCGCCCGCCCAGCCGGGCGATGGTGCGCCGCACGTTGGCCAGGCCGATGCCGGTGCCTTCAAATTCGTCGGCCCGGTGCAGTCGTTGGAAGACGCCGAAAAGCTTGTGGGCATACTGCGGATCGAACCCGACGCCGTTGTCGCGCACGAAGACGACCACCCGCTCGCCTTCGATGCCGTCACAGCCGATCTCAATCTCGGCCGGGTTGCGCAGGCGGGTGAACTTCACCGCGTTGCCCAGCAGGTTGGTCAAGGCCAGCTTGAGCATCGCGGGGTCCGCCCGCACGGCGGGCAGGGACGGGATTTTCCAGACAATGTTCCGCCCGCGCGTGGTCGGCTCCAAATCGCGCAGCGTGTCCTGCACCAGCGAGTCCAGATTGACCATCGTCTCGACCATTTCCGCCCGGCCCATGCGGGAAAACGCCAGCAGGTCGTCAATCAGCACGCCCATCTCCCGGCTGGCGTCCGCAATGGCCGTCATATAATGCCGGCCCTTGTCCGAAAGCCGGCCTTCCGCCTCTCGCGCGAGCATGTCCACGTAGCCCTGCACATGCCGCAACGGCGCGCGCAAGTCGTGCGAGACGGAGTAGGAGAATGATTCGAGCTCCTTGTTGGCGGCCTCCAATTGCGCGGTGCGCTCGACGACGCGCTGTTCGAGTTCCGCGTTGAGTTTGCGAATTTCCTCCTCGGCCCGCTTGCGCTCGGTCATGTCCGTGTTCGAGCCGAACCATTTCACAGTGTGCCCCGCCGCGTCACGCAATCGCACCGCCTGCGTATCGAACCACCGGTATTCACCGTCATGGCGGCGGATTCTGAACTCCACCCGAAAGTCCGAACCGGAAGAGACCGACGCCTCCCACGCAGCCACGGTGGGCGCACGGTCGTCAGGGTGGAGTTGTTCCAGCCAGCCGAAACCATGCTGCTGGGCCTCAGGCACGCCCGTGAACTCGACCCACTGGCGGTTGAGATAATCGCACGGGCCGTCGGGCTGGCACGTCCACACCAATTGGGGCAGCGACTCGGCGAGTTGGCGGAAGCGTGACTCGGATTCGCGCAGCGCCTCCTCCGCCTGCTTGCGGGCGGTGATGTCGCGCTCGGTGGAGGCAATGCCAATTACTTTTTCCGCCTCGTCCACCAGTTTGGTCACCGTCAGCCAGACATCGAGAACGTGCCCGTCCTTGGTCACCCGCCGGGTCTCAAACGAGGTGACCTTTTCACCCGCAAACAGCCGGCGGTTAAAATCCCTCTGCTCGGCAACCTTGCCGGGGGCCGTGAGGCGGTCGATGTTCGCCGCCAGCGCCTCGGCTTCGCTGTAGCCATACATCAGTTCCGCGCCCCGGTTCCAGGCGGTGATTTTTCCCTCGAAGTCCTGGATCGTGATCGCGTCGTTCGAGTCCCGCACCACCGTCGCCATGCGGCTGGCCTCCTCCTCCGCCCGCTTGCGCGCAGTGATGTCGCGCTCGGTGGACGCGATGCCAATTATTTTCCCCGTATCGTCCACCAGCTTCGTTACCGTCAGCCACACGTCGAGTAGCCGCCCGTCTTTGGTCACCCGCTGGGTCTCAAACGAAGAGATCGCTTCCCCCGCTATCAGCCGATCGATGAACGCCTTTTTCTCTGCCGTTTTAGCCGGAGGCGTGATCCGCCAAATATTCATTTGCAGCGCCTCTGCTTCGCTATAGCCATACATCAGCTCGGCGCCGTGGTTCCAGGCGGTGATCCGTCCCTCGAAGTCCTGAATCGTGATCGCGTCGTTCGAGTCACGCACCACCGTC
>CAZAFS010000423.1:0-3292 GCA_964484165.1 uncultured Opitutaceae bacterium
GGCGTGGAGCTGCATAATCCCGCCGCCGCGGTGCTGGCCGCGCTGCCGGAGTTCACGGGCGGCCTGCCCGCGCCGTTGCGCCGGCCGCTCGCCGACGTGCTGGCAACGGGCAACCACTACCTGCCGACGGATTACGACCGGGTGGTCAGCCTGCGGGTCGGTCATGAGGACCGCCATTACCTGCCGCGCATCCTCGCCGTGGGGGACACGCTCACCGGATTTGGCGGCGCGGCCATTCTGCTGCAGGACGTCACCAAGTTCCGCCTCCTGGACGACGCCAAAAACAACCTGGTGGGCACGGTGAGTCACGAACTCAAGACGCCGCTCACCGGCCTGCGCATGGCGATCTATCTGTTGCTCGAACAGAACGTCGGCCAGCTTTCGTCCGCGCAGCGCGAGCTGCTGGAAACGGCGCGCGACGCCGCCGACCGTCTGCTGCGCATTCTCAACGATCTGCTCGATCTCAGCCGGCTGGAAAGCGGGGCGACGGCGCTCAGCCGCCTGCCGGTGCCGGTGGCCGACCTGCTGGCCGCCATGGCCGCCGAAATGAAGCCCTTGGTGGAGGCGGCGGGGCAGCGGCTGGTGGTGCAGGTGGCTGGGGGCCTCGCCGCCGTGCCGGTGGACCGCGATCGGATCCGGCATGTGTTCATCAACCTGCTGTCGAACGCCAGCAAGTATTCGCCGGCGGGCGGGGAGATCACGCTCTATGCCGAGCCGGCGCCCGACGGTTTTGTGCGGTTTGGCGTGCGCGACCGGGGTCCGGGCATTCCGCCGGAGAGCCTGCCGCGCGTGTTCGAGCGGTTCTACCGCGTGCCCGGGCAGACGAAGATGGGCGCCGGCCTCGGCCTGGCGCTGGCGCGCGAGATCGTGGTGGCCCACGGCGGCTCCATCGCGTGCACCAGCGCGGCCGGCCACGGCAGCGATTTCCATTTTCTGGTGCCGGCCGCCATGCCGTCGGAGGCGTGATCGCCCGCCCGCGGGCGCCGGAGGCCCGCACCGCGGCTACTTGTGCCGGCCGTGGCGGAAGATGTCCCAGATCACCCACAGGCCGAGCAGCGCGGAGATCAGATAGCCGACAATGCCGAGAGCCGGATAGCCGAACAGATGATACGGCCCGACACCGGTCTTGACGAGTAGGGAGGAACCGATGACCAGCGAGCCAATGATGACCCCGAGCGCGATGCGGTTGCTGGCGGCCCGCAACGAATCGTTCAGTCCCTCCAGACCGCGGTGCTGGAAGTTGACGGTGAGGTCGTCGTGTTCGAGGCGGCGCAGCAGACGATCGAGTTCCGCCGGCAGGTCGCCCAGGCGCCCGAAGGTGGTGGCCAGTATCGCCCGCGTCTTGCCCAGCAAAGAGCGGGGACTCCAGCGCTCGTGATGCACGGCGCGCAGCACCGGCCGCGCAACCTGCCGCAGGTTGAAGGTCGGATCCAGCGTGCGGCCGATCTCCTCGATGGAGAGCACCGCCTTGGCCATGAGGGCGTAGTCGCGGGAGACGCTGATGCCGTTGCGCCCGAAGATTCCGATCAGCAGCAGAATGAGGCGCCCGAACTGCTCGTGGCCGGTGGCGAAGTCGAGATTCTCGCGCAGGGCGATGGTGACCTCCTTTTCCATCGTGCGGTAGTCGGGTTTGGAGCCGGGCCCGGCGAGGCTCATGCCGATCTGCACCACCTGCTCGGCGTCGTGGGCGGCCGCCGCGAGAAACAGGTCGACGAGGGCATACCGCAGCCGGCGGGTCAGGTGCCCGGCCAGGCCCCAGTCGAGCAGGCAGAGGCGGCCGTCGCCCGTCACCAGCACGTTGCCCGCGTGAGGGTCGGCGTGAAAAAAGCCGCTGACGATGACCTGGTGCAACAGCGACGCGGCGCCCGTCTGGGCCAGCGCTCGCCCCTGTTCCGGGGTGAGCGCCGCCTGCTCGATGCGGCGGCCATCGACATACTCCATCACCAGCAGGCGGCGGGTCGTGTACTGGCCCACAATTTCCGGGGCGAAGACCTTCTCCGGCGTGGGGTTCTGGACGTTGAAATACTGCTGGTTGCGCGCCTCATGCCGGAAATCGAGTTCCTGCAGCATGCCGGCGCGGATCTCCTCGACAATGGCCGGCAGGTCAAACGGCCGCACCGCGGCGACGTAGTGGTGGATGCGCGCGGCGAAGAAGGCGATGAGATCGAGGTCGGCCTCGATCGTCTTCAGGAGGTCGGGGCGTTGCAGTTTCACCGCGACTCCGCGGCCGTCGGCCTTGAGCCGGGCGAAGTAGACCTGGGCCAGCGAAGCCGACGCGATGGGAACGTCGTTGAACTCGCTGAAGACTTCGGCCGGATCGCACTCCAGTTCCTCGAGCAGGACCGGCCGCATTTCGGCGAAGGGCCGGGGCTGCACCGCATCCTGGAGTTTCTGCAATTCCAGCACGAGCGCCTGCGGCACAAGATCGGGCCGCATGCTGAGCAACTGGCAGAATTTGATGAACGTCGGCCCAAGTTCCTCGGCGGCGAGACGGATGCGCTCGACCGTGCTGCGGTGCTCCCTGGGCGTGGGGACGAAGTGGCGCCACCACGCACCCGGCGTTCCGATTTGCTCGATGATCTCGGCGAAACCGTGGCGCACGAGCACGACCGCGATTTCCTTGGCCCGCATGGCGTTGGCCAGCAGGTCGAAGGGCTTGAGGGAGACGCCCGGCATGGCGGCGAACGGGCGCGACGGATCAGGCGTCGCGGCCGGGGCGGGAGGCGTGGGCGTGCTCGAGTTTCTTCACGCGCGCCTCCAGGGCCTCGAGGCGCGCCTTGTGCGTGAGATCGGCCTTTTCCATGAATTCCTTGAACCGCGCGGCCAGCTCCCCGCTCATGGTCTCGAATTCCTTGCGGCCTTGCTCCGCAATCTTCTCGGCCATGATCCGCGCATCGCCGGCCGAAACCTTGCCTTGCCGGATGTAGTCCTGCAGTGCCTCCTCGACTTTTTCCTTGGTGATTATCGTCGCCCCCACGCCCGCCAGCAGAGTTTTTTTGATGAGATCGATCATAGGATCCGCACCCTACATCGCGTGGATTGATGGGGCAAACCCGAAAGAATCTGATTCAAGAGGCAGGCCCGGAGGGGGCCGGGACCTCCGGGCTGGCAGGGCGCAAGGCGTGGCGCAGGCGGTGCGCCTGGGCCCCGGTCAAGGTTCAGCTGCGGGAGCCCCCTTCAACTCGCCGGCGGCGACGAGATCCGCGACGGTCGCCCGCAGGATCTTGAGGAATTGCTCGGCGCCCATGGTCTGGTACCGCTGCAGGTGCCGGATGACCACGACCTCGCGGGT
>CAZAFS010000424.1:0-3281 GCA_964484165.1 uncultured Opitutaceae bacterium
GAGGCCTTGAAAACCAAGGCCTCGAAGCCCGGCGTAATCGGCGTGGAGAGCTCGACGCTCAATGCCTTGGCGCGCGCGATAACTTCCTGCGGATCGGAAATATCGGCCGGCGTGATCTTGTTCATCACATCGGCGGCCGCGTAACCCAGCATGCGCTCCGCGCCGACGTTGAAGATCTGAATGACGCCCTTCGCGTCGGTGGCGATACTCGAGAAGTTGGCGCTGTTGAAAATCGCGGCCTGTAAAGCTCCGGTTTTTAACTCCTCCAACTCCATCGTCAACGCCACCTGCCCCCGGTTGGTCTCGGCGAGTTCCTCCTGCAATGCGCGCACCATCGCCTGCGCAGTGGCCAGTTGTTGCGGTAACATCTCGGTTCTCATAGGATCGCACTCCTGACTACAATTACGGTGGCGTCGTCCTCTTCCTTGGCCAGCAACCGCAAGAACTCCTGGGCGAGGGACTGGGCCGGTTGTTCCGCCACGCCGGGAAAATCCTTCCAGCCCCAGTGCGTGCGCAATCCGTCGGAGTGAAGCACCAGCACGTGGCCTGGCAGCCAGGGATGTTCGGTGACCACCGCGTTCGGCGCGTTGAGGCCTATGACGCCGCGGCGGATGGAGAAAGGAAACAGCTCGGAACAAGGAAAAACGCGGGACTCGATGTTGCCCACGGATGCAAAGGCCAGCCGACCCTGCCCCCAGTCAAAGCGCGCCAGAGCCATCACCACGCCGCGCGTCGCGCGGCAGGCGCGGCCGACGCCGCGAAAAATCTGGTCGAGGGGCAGATCAAAATGGCTCTCCACATACTGCCGCGCCGCCTGGGCGGCGCAGTGAGCAAACTGGCCGTGGCCCAAGCCGTCAATCACGCCCACCAACGCGCTCTCGACCCATTGCTTGACTACAAAGGCATCGCCGTTGTCCACGCCGGGCTGGCGCGGGCGTGTCGCGACGCCGAAGGCGAGCGGGCACGGGCGAATGCTGCTCGGGTGCTGGCGCACCCATTTGCGGCAAACGATGCGCGTACCCCGACCGTGTTCCGAAGTGATGTCCAGTTCATCCATCAGGCGATTGACGGCTCCCAAGCCCGTGCCGCGGGTGCCGGCCGTGGAGAAGCGATCAGCCAGAGCCTGCTCGACATCGGCGATGCCGGGACCGCTGTCGCGCGATTCAATCTCCAAACCGACACGCCCGCCGTCGGCGAGCGGCGTCAGGGTCAACTTTCCACCTTGGGCGTGCTTGATCAGGTTGGTGGCCAGTTCGGTCATCGCGAGGGCGATTTCTTCGCAGGCTGCGGGGTCAAACCCGATGCTTTCGGCCAAGGCCCTGGACCTCACCCGCACTGCGCCGACGTTACTGGGATGCAGGATTTCAACGGTCTGTGGGGGTGGAAGTCTCATTTTATTGTTTCAGCCACTTGCGCACGACCACGGTCGTGCCTTTGCCGACGGTGGATTCGATCGTCATTTCATCCATGAGCCGTTTGGAGCCGGGCAAGCCCAGGCCCAGGCCCTTGCCGGTGCTGAAGCCCATTTCCATCGCCTTTTCGACATCGGGAATGCCCGGCCCGCTATCCTCGAAGGTCAGTTCCAGACCCACGCTGGCATCTTGATTCAGAGAGCGCCAGTGCATGACGCCGGACTTGGCGTAATGGTAGATGTTCCGAGTCAGTTCCGAGGCGGCGGTGACGATGCGGGTCACATCGGTGATGCCAAAGCCCAAGGTTGTGGCCGCGTCGCGAACGACTTTGCGCGCCATCACGATGTCGTTCTCGGATGTGATCCGGAATTCGCCTTGGTGCGATTCGTTCATAGACGGAGATCCTTGGAGAGCGTGGAGTTGAGCAGGTCCAACGCCCGGTCCACGTTGAGGGCGGTCAGGGAGTTGCCCACGGTCAAACCCAGTTGGGTCGCCGTGACGGCCACACTGGCGCGCATGCCCGCCAGCACGGTGCGGCCGCCCATGAGCGCAACCATCTGGACGGTTTCCGCAACAGTCCGCGCAAAAAAGGAGTCCAGAGTCTGAACCGTGGAGATGTCCAGCACCAAGCCCTTGCAATCATGCTGCGCCATAGCCTGTAGCACTTGCTCCTGGAGCGCCGACACAGTCTCGTCGTCCGGATCGGGTGGCACTGTGACCAACAGCAACCCGCGCAGTTTGATGACAGAAATGCTTTCGGAAACCATAATGTTCCTTTCTCAATGGTTGCTGTCTTTGCTCACAACTTGGAGCTTTAGGATGTCCAACGCCACTTGCAGCCCGGCGGACAGGGAAGCCCGCGTAATGATGTCCGACAGATCAATGCCCAGGTGCACCAGCGTCTGGGCAATGGCCGGACGGACGCCCGTCAGCACCACCTGCGCCCCCAGCAGGCGAACGGCACTGATGGTCTCGACCAGGTGCTGCGCCGTCTGCGTGTCAATGGTCGGCACTCCCGTAATATCCACGAGGGCGACCGGCGAATTCGTTTCCACGATGCTGTTGAGCAGTCGCTCCATGAAC
This sequence comes from uncultured Opitutaceae bacterium, assembly GCA_964484165.1. Lineage (GTDB taxonomy): Bacteria > Verrucomicrobiota > Verrucomicrobiia > Opitutales > Opitutaceae > Fen-1467. The sequence goes on from CAZAFS010000424.1 coordinate 2,496, forward strand.
TGCTGGGTGCGATTGCTGTCGAGCGATCCGATGAGCGGCGCGACCACCACACCCTGCCAGACCTGCATGACCGGTGTGGACAGTTCCATGATTTCCCTGGACTGCTGTTGAATCTGCTCCTCGGCCTGTTTGCGCTCGGTCAGGTCGCGCGTCACTTTCGAGAAGCCCCGCAGCGTGCCATCCTTGTCGCGCAAAGCCGAGATGATGACGTTGGCCCAGAATTTCTTTCCATCTTTCCGCACGCGCCAGCCATCGTCTTCAAAGCGCCCATCCTTGGCTGCCGCCTTCAGTTCCTGTTCGGGCCGCCCCCGCTGCACGGCCTCAGCCGGATAAAAGCAGGAGAAGTGCTGGCCGATGATCTCCTCGGCGCGATAGCCCTTGAAGCGTTCGGCGCCCGCGTTCCAACTGGCGACATGCCCGCCGGGATCGAGCATGACGATGGCGTAGTCTTTGAGGCTTTCCACCAGCAGGCGGAAACTTTCTTCACTGCCCAGCACGGTGGCTGGGGATTTGGACGGTGTGTTCATATCTTTTTTCATGGAAGTCCTTGTTGCATTTTTTGACGACACGCTTGGGCGCACCTTTTTTGGGTGGTGGTTGGTTTTGTTGCTTTCAAGAATGGTCCTTCGGCCTTGAAAACCAAGGCCTCGAAGCCCGGCGTAATCGGGGTTCCGAGCTCGAGGCTCAAGGCTTCGGCGCGCGCGATCACTTCCTGCGGATCGGAGATGTCAGCCGGGGTGATCTTGTTCATCACCTCGGCGGCCGCGTAGCCGAGCATGCGCTCGG
>CAZAFS010000425.1:0-3272 GCA_964484165.1 uncultured Opitutaceae bacterium
GCGGCCGCCTCCGCGACCCGGAGATCGCGCGCCGGGTGGCCGAGTGCGCCCGCGCGGCGGTCCGGCTGGCTTGGGCGGTGCGGAATCCCTGACTGCGTCGGGCGCCGCCGTCGATTTTTGATCGCGTCCCGGGGCCGGGACTTTAGCGTGCCCCACCCATGAAACGCCTGTCTTCCCGCCGCCGGGCCCGGCCGGCCGCCGCTGCCAAGCCCCCGTTCACTGACACCGCCCTGAAGGCGAAGACCGGCCGCGATTGGGCCGCGTGGTGCGCGCGACTCGATGCCGCCGGGGCCGCCACCCTTTCGCATCGCGAGATTGTGCGCCTCGTCCACCGCCATTGCGCCAGCGGCGACTGGTGGGCGCAGATGATCACGGTCGGTTACGAACGGCTGCGCGGCCGGCGGGCGGCCAATGAGCGCCGCTCCGGCTTCGCTGTCAGCGCCAGCAAGACGATCGCCGCCACCGCCCCTGAAGTCTTTGCGGCCTGGATGAACGCCCGTCGGCGCACGCGCTGGCTGGCCGGTGTCAACATTACCATCCGCAGAACCACCGCCCCGCGGTCCCTGCGCCTCACCTGCGACGATGATGACTCGGAGATCGAGGTCCGGATCACAGCCAGGGGAAGGGCAAAGTGCGCCGTCACCGTCGACCACACCAAGCTCGCCAGCGCCCAACTGGTCGCGGAGCGGCGGCACTGCTGGAAGGAGATGCTCCGCGGCCTCCAGCAGTATCTCGAGCGCCGGGCCTGAAATCCGATCCCCGGGACGCCATTTGGCGCTTGGTTTTCTCCCGGACGTAACCGGGCCGTGACATGATCGCCGCAGGATCCCCGAGCGCACCTGCTCCATCGATCGTTCCGTCCACCCACCCGCGCCTTGCGGGCGGCCGTCCCGACCACAACGATCACCGGCGCCGGCGCGGCTTCCTGCAACGTATTGCCGGCTCACCCCTGTCACCTCACCGTTTTCGGCTGACGTTTATCCTTTCACCATGCAACGCATCCTCGTCGCGCTGATCATCACCCTGATCGCCGTTGGCCCGGCGGTCCGCGCCGCCGACCGTTACACCGGCCGCCATGTCGTGGTCGTGGTCTGGGACGGCATGCGGCCTGACTTCGTCAGCGAGCAGACCACGCCTCATCTCTGGGCGCTGGCGCAATCCGGCGTGTTCTTCGCCAGCCATCATCCGGTTTACCTCAGCGCCACCGAGGTCAACGGCACTGCCCTCGCCACCGGCGCCTACCCGGCGCACAGCTTCGTCATCGCCAACACCGACTACCGGCCGCGCATCAACCCGGAGCACAGCGTCGGCATCGAGGTGCCGTCCGTCGTGCGCCAGGGCGACGAAGTCAGCGGCGGCCATTATCTCGGCGTGGCCACGATCGCCGAGATTCTCCACGCCCGCGGCCTCGCCACCATCATCGCCGGCTCCAAGCAGGTCGCACTCCTCCATGACCGCGCCCTCCGGTCGGACGGGCCCGGTATCTCTCCCGTCCTGTTTCAAGGCGAGACGCTGCCGGCCGCGCTGGCCCCCGCCCTCGCCCGGACATTGGGAGATTTTCCCCCGACCGCCACGCCGGACGACAAGACCGCCCGCGATGCCTGGACCACGCAGGCGCTGCTCGGCCCGCTGTGGAAGGACGCCGTGCCGCCCTACACGCTCCTCTGGCTGGCCGAGCCCGACTCGACCCAGCATGTCACCGGCCCCGGTTCCGCGCCGTCGCTCGCGGCCATCAAGAGTTCCGACGACAACCTCGGCCGCCTGCTGGCCGAACTCGACCGCCGCGGGCTGCGCGCCACCACCGACGTGCTGGTGGTGTCGGACCACGGCTTTTCCACCATCAGCCGGAAGATCGACGTCGCGGCCGAACTCACCGCGGCCGGCTTCGACGCCAAGCGCTCCGCGCCCGGCGGCCTGAAGTCCGGCGCGGTCATGACCGTGAGCGACGGCGGCACCACGCTGCTGTACGTCGCCGGCCACGATGCCGGACTCTGCCGGCGCCTCGCCGCCTATCTGCAGGCGCAGGACTGGACCGGCGTGATTTTTTCGCGCCTGGCCATCGAGGGCACCTTTCCGCTCGCCGCGGCGCACCTTGACGCCCCCGAAGCTCCCGACTTCGTCGTCTCGCTGCGGTGGAACCACGACCGGAGCGGCACCGGCACGCCCGGGATGATCGTCTCGGATCTCAAGTCCTCCTCGGAAAAAATCGGCAATCATGCCAGCCTCAGTTTCTACGACATGCACAACACGCTCGTCGCGGGCGGGCCCGATTTCCGGACCGGCGTCCGCGACCCGCTGCCCAGCGCCAACCTGGACCTGGCGCCCACCATTCTCTGGATCCTGGGCTTCAAGAACGAAGCCCGGAAGATGGATGGCCGCGTGTTGGGCGAAGCCCTGGCGGGCGTGGCGCTGCCGCCGCGCTCGTTCGATCTGCGGCATCTCACGGCGAGCCGCGACCTCGGCGACGGCCGGACATGGACGCAGTACCTGAACGTGAGCGAGGTCAACGGCGTGCAGTATCTTGACGAGGGCAACGGCGCCCAGGTGGCCCGTCCTTGAGACGATCCCGGAGCGCGGCCACATCGGTGTTGTCATGACTCCGTCGCCGGTCTAACAGGCCTCCAGTGGACGGTCGGCGCGGGAACAAACGCCCGCGCGACCCCACCAACAGGACAGCAATCCAGCATTCCGGAGGGAGTCACCATGCCGAAGGCCAAAGTCATCGCACTCGTCAACATGAAGGGTGGCGTGGGCAAGACCACGTGCGCCGTCAACCTCGCCGCCTACCTCGCGCGCGACCACCAGAAGAAAGTATTGCTCGTCGACCTCGACCCGCAGACCAACGCCTCGTTCAGCCTCATGTCCGAGGACGCCTGGATGAAGTGGGCCGAGGAGCGCGGCACCATGGCCGAGTTGCTCGAGGTCGAGGGCCGGCGCAAGACGGAGACGCCGGTGAAGCTCGCCGACTGCATCGTGCACGGGGTGCAACCGGAACTCCCCACCCTCGACCTCGTTCCCAGCCACCTGAAGCTCGCGTTCCTCGACCTCGACCTCGCCGCGCGCCCCGGCCGCGAGCGCATCTTCGCGCGCAAGCTGGAAAAAGTTCTACCCGACTACGATCTCGTCATCTGCGACTGCCCGCCCAACCTGCAGACCGCGACGCAGAACGCGCTCTACGCGAGCGACCATTACCTGGTGCCGATGCAACCCGATTTCCTGTCCTCCATCGGGCTCGGGCTCCTGCAGGACCGCCTGACCTACCTGCGGAAGGA
>CAZAFS010000426.1:0-3270 GCA_964484165.1 uncultured Opitutaceae bacterium
GAATCCGGCCGTTTTCGAGGAATCTTCCGCGGGCGCTCATTTGACTTCCCCAAGCGGCTGTCGTAGCCTGATGGTCTCCCCGGCAGATTCGAGATCGCCGCGCCCGTCTGCTCCCACTGCCAAAATCCAAGCTGACCCGGCTCAGATCTTCCTGCAATTCCCGGAGCCTCTCCCAGATACAACCACCTGCGTCGCATGGACGCCCCCCATCCCCAAGCTTGGCTGGAACTCGCCGACGGCCGCATGCACTGGCTGGACCAGAACCCCTGCACCGTCGGCCGTGGCGCCACCAGCACCCTGGTCCTGGACGTCACCGGCATGTCCCGCAGCCATGCGGTGCTCCAGCCCGGTCCCGGCGGCGGCCACCTCCTCGCCGACCTCCGCAGCACCAACGGCACGTATGTCAACGGTCTCCGCCTCGACCACGTCGTTTCCCTCCGGAATGGCGACCGGATCGAACTGGGCGACGCCGCCTTCACCTACCGTTGCCAGCAAGCACTCACGCCGGCTGCTGATTTCGACCCCACGTCCGTGCAGGTCTACTCCGGAACCTGCTGGCTCCTGCTCCTCGATCTCATCGGCCACACCGCCCACACCCACGAGGTCGGCGGCGAAGCGGCCACCGCCGACTTCCGGCGCTGGCTCGAACTCGTCCGTCCCGTCCTCATTCGCTCCGGCGCCACCATCAACGCCTACCTCGGGGACGCGGTCTTCGCCTATTGGCGGCAGGACCGCCACCCGGTGGAAAAGATCTCCGCCGCGCTGCATGAGCTGGTTCGCCTGCAGAAGGTGAGTTCGCGCCCCTACCGTCTGATCCTGCATCACGCCGAGATCCGCATCAGCGGCGGGCTGCAAGGCGAGTCGCTCTCCGGCTCGGACGTCATCTTCCTTTTCCGCATCGAGAAATCCACCAAGGACCTCGGCTCCGCCTGCGTCATCACTGAAGCCGCCATCACCGCGCTCCACCTCGCGGTGACCGCCCGACCCCTCGGGCGCCACCCGGTGCGCGGCTACCCCGGCGAGCACGCCTTTTTCACCCTGCCGGCCGGCTAGCATTTTCGGTCTAAATTGACGGATGCCGGTTGGCCTCCGACTCCGCCCGTTGGGCTCTGCCGGGACAGGTTGCCAGGCGGCGTGCAGGATTTTCGGGCGGAAGCGGCCGACGGGATTGAAGCCTGGAGCTGGCTGGCACCCGCCGTAGCGAGCGCCAGCCAGCGCGATTCACTGGCGCATCGAAGCAGAAGCCGAGCCTCCGCCCCCGCGCCAGACGGTGACGAACGCCCGAGCGTCGATGAACGGATCAATCATAGGGGTAAAGGATCAAGAGTCTGGGCATGGATCCCTAAAGGACGCGGGCCCCGAAGAGACACTCGGGCGCTTCTTTCGGTTGCTATTTCGACTGGTATTTTTGACTCACCCTGTCCCCTTGAAACTCTCCTCAGTGCCCACTTCCCTTTCCGACGACCTGATCGTTCTCCAACAAGGGGTCGAGGGGAAAATTTTGGGTGCCCGAGCCCGGAACGCCGGTGCCAGTGAAGTTGATCGTATAACTGTCAGTCCATGCGGCTCCGTTGTTTGGGTCCAGAATGTTGATGGAATAGGGAGGCACCGTAACGGTCCAGTCTAGGATAGTTACTGTTACTGGTTCAGCCGTAGAGTTCAGATAGCAATTTGGAGAAGACAGCGGACTATTGGGCCCGAACGTGATGCTGTTAAACGAGAAGGTGATCGCCACAACAGATGAAACGGGGTTGGGAATGATGCCCGGAATGTAATACCCCACCAATAAACTCGTAGGGTTGACCGGGAGTTGGAAGCTAACCAAGGCAGGAGTGCCTTGTGCTGCAAGAATCTGGAGGAGATTATTTGCTATCGAGAAGTTCGAGTTGTTTCCGTCTGGCAGTGATAATATACCAGCGAGGGAATAAGTGTATGGCGCACCAAAGCCTAAAGTATTACTTGTGACCGACGTTATTGCCACGTTGACGATGGTGCTTACCGGAGTTGTCGTAGACATTTTGATTTGATTTTAGTTGTTTTTGGTTGAGCTAACGGTTGGAATGGCGGCATCCAGAATAGGCACCGCCAAAGGGTCGAGGGGATGGTAGCCGAAGTGTCGAAGGCGTGCGATGAGCGGTTCCGCCTCATCCGCCCTGCCGAGAAGCACCAAGGCTTGGGCGGCCGGATCGAGGAACCGCCAGTCGTTCGAATCCGCCAGGTGCGGGGCGACTGCCTCCAAGGCGCGGGTCCAATGGCTTCGCGCGACTTCGGGCCGGCCTTGGGCGAGGGCGATCCGGCCAGCCAAGATGCAGGATTGCGCGAATTCTCCGATGGCCTTGTTGTCCGCGCGGCCTTCGTTGACGAGGGCCGCTCCCAGATCGATCGCGCGGGCGACTGCCTTGTCCGCGTCGGCTCGCTGAGTTGCCAGGCGCAGGCAGCCCTCCAACCGCCATGCCATCGCCAAGGCGGCGGTAAACGGGAGGGACGACGGCTCCGCCTTCACGAGGGCCTCGAGATGAACGCGGGCTTCGTCCAACTGCGCCGCAACCGAGGCCGCGTCGTCACGAGCAAGCAGCAGCGCCAAATGGTGAAGCTGGCCATTCAGTTCAGCTTGATGCCATTGACGGTTTTTCGGATCTTGAGCTACCAAAGCACCGCGCAATGCTTGCGCCCGTAGATAGTCCGCTAACGCTTCAGCCTGCCTTCCCGTCACAGCGCGAACATCGCCGGTAAACGCGATGCCATCGGCCAGCTTCAAACGCCAGCGCGCGACCGCTGGCTCAAGCCTGACGAGTTCTTCCGACCGGGACGACATTTCAGTGAAACGCGCGATCGCTTCGGCGTAGCTTCCGCTGCGCTCAGCGATGGTGCCGAGCCACGAGGCGACATCGGCCAAGCTGACCCGGAGCTGAAGATCACCTGGATTCGCGGCGAGCATTTCCTCCAAGGCCGCCCTTTGGGCGAAAAAGCCCCTTTGCGCTTCCGGGAGATTTCCGCGATCGAGTTCCAGGACAGCAAGACCGTAAAGGCCATAGGTGAGTTCGCGTTGCGCGCGCAAAGTCTTACCTTCTATAACGACGAGAGAGACGGCCGAGTCGCGGTACCGCGTGAGCCACTCGCGCGCGGCGGGAAAATCTCCGCGCCGCCGGGCGACGAACCCGAGCCAGTATTCCGCCTGCGCCCGCTCGAAGAGCATGTCGCCGTCCCGCGGATGCCGGGCGGCGAGGGCGGCGGCGCGGTCGTAGGCGGTGGTGAACGCGGCGGCGGCTT
>CAZAFS010000427.1:0-3258 GCA_964484165.1 uncultured Opitutaceae bacterium
GCGGCGCGGCGACCGGCACGCTGAATTCATGTTTGATCTTGTTTCGCGGACGAGCCGCAAAAGCCTGAAACTCGATCGTGTACAGTCCGTGCAGGATCCGCCACGAACCGTCGGGTTGCCGTTGTTCGACGACTACCTGCTGCAGGGCCGGCGCAAAGTTGTGCACGATGAATTGCAGCTGCCAGGCACCGCAGACCGGCGTGGCTTGCCAGGCGACCACGGGATGCTTCCGCGCCGTCCGGAGCCAGGTGAGCCACGCCCGCAGGCGCGCCGCGTCGGCGGCGACCATGAGTTCATTGGGTCCGCGTTGGCGCGGATCGCGGGAGCGATTCCACATGGCGCGGGCGGCGGCGCGACCAGCCCGCAGCTCGTGCGCGAAGACCGCAGCGTCACGCTGGAGTTGGCCGACGGTCCTTTGGAAAGATGGACTCCCGCCCAATCCGACGGGCGGCGGGGTCCGGCCTGCGCTCCGAAGCCTCGGCGAAGGAGGGCGACCCCGCCCGACAGTCGCAGCCAGCAACCGGCGGAGGCGACAAACAGCCGCGGCATTGCGGCGGACAAAGACGTCGCGCTGCGCCAGGTAACGACGGAAGGCGACGCTGGCCGCCAGCGGCGCGGGCCACCTCGGCGGGCGAGAGCTCCGGTGCATTCGATCGAAGAACCGTCGCTCGCGCTGGTAGGAGGCGACTCCATCGCGTCCCAAGCAGACATCCCACCGGCTGTTGATCTGCCAGCGGTGGTAACCGGCAAACGCGTGTTCGTCGCCAGCCATTGCCGCCTGGCTCATCGCTCGCCATCCGGGCGTATCTGTAGGGCGGGGTCGCCGGACCCCGCCGAGCGCGTGATTGTTGCCATTGACGGCGGCATTCGGCGATGCCGCCCTACAATTTCGAACCGAATTTTTTCCAAACACACGGTCGAATCCGCGCGCCAGCATCTCCTGGGGGCCGTTGACTTCGGGATTCAGCCACAGACACGCGGCCGCGGCATCGATCGCTAGGGGAAGCTCGATCGCCAGGCGATTGGGCTCCCATGCGGTGACCAGGAAGCCGCCCGCGCCCACCCGGCGGCAGCGCCGCCACCACGAAACGATGTTGGCCAGCCGCTCGCCGAACACCGGCAGCGGCTCGTACCGAAACGCGCCGTCCATGGGGCAGCCCCAGTACTCGATGCCCCGCGCCTGCAGCGGCGTCGCCAGATCGACCTCGGCAAAATTGTGCAGCTCGACGCGCGGGAGGCGGGCAAAGGGGTGGTAGTACCAGTCGTAGGCAATCACATCGCGCGGCAGCCGCGGAATGGCGGCGGGCAGCAGGGCCAGCATGTCGGCCCACAGGCCCAGACGCAGGCCCAGCGCCCGGGTGAGATCGTGCAGCCGGTCGACATGTCCGGCGAAATGCGCGGCGAGACCGCCGCGCGCGATCTCGGCCCGGCAGCGCGGGCAGCGGCCGAGGTGGAACGACTCGTCGAGGCCGACGTGCACCTTGCCGGCGGTGCAGCACATCGCGACGTCGCGCAGCAGCTTCCCGGCGATCTCGAGCGTGCGCGGATGCAGCGGGCAGATCTGGCCGTGCGCCAGGGGGCGGTCCGAAGCGTCGCGGAGCTCATTCAGGTCGCGCAGCCCGGGCACCTTGATGAGGTATTGGGTGTGCCCGAGCAGATTGACGATCGGCACGACGCGGATGCCGACCGCCGCGGCGGCCTCGACGAGGCGGTTGAACTCGCGCCAAGTGTAGGCATCGGGTCGCGCCACGGCCGGCAGGCTCGGATAGGCGACCGCATCCTCCAGGTGAAGATACAGCTCCTGATAACCCCATTCCGCGTAGCGCGGCAGCCAGCGCAGCAGGAAGTCGAGCCGTTCCACCTGGCGGGCGAGATCCCACTGAAAGGCGCGAACCGGGAATTGTGATTGAGGCGGCTGGAGGCTCATTTTGCAGGTCGGGGTTTTTCCCCGACACATGTCGGGCGTAAAGCCCGACCTACATCATCGGCGATTGAACAGGAATTCGGCAGGAGGTGGCGTCTTTCTGTAGGAGCCTGTTTACAGGCGATGGAAACAATCGCTTGCAAGCAAGCTCCTACAGCCGCGTCGGTTCATCCGCTGCGTGCGTCCGCAGATATTCTTTGAGCCACGCCCGGGCGGTGGCCTCGTCGGCGAACGCCCCGTCGAGCTGGGCCTCGGCGGCGGCCGCGAGGATGGGCTTGAATGGCGGCCCGGGGGGCAGGCCGAGTTCCACCAGATGGCGGCCCTGGAGCAGGGGACGGGGCGCCGTGTCGCGCACCGCGAGCGCGTGCGCCCGTTCGCGCAGAGCGAGGATGCGCGCCTCGGTGTCGCGCGACACCAGGGGCGGACGCCCGAGGTGATCGGCCCACATGACCACGCACAAATCGTCGATGGTGGCAGGGGCGAGCTTGCGGGCGAGGCGGCGGACGGCGCTGTCGGAAAAGTCGGACGGACCGTGATGGTGGGCCAGGTGGTGGAGCACGAGCGGGCGCACCCAGTCCGCCAGGTCAAGCGGCGCGCCGATCCGGTGGAGAAAAGCCTCCGTCGGCGGACCGCCGGCCTCCTCGTGACCGGGACTGAGCCAGCGTTGCGCGCCGCGCCGTTCGGCGCGCACCGTGGTCGACGGCTTGCCGAAATCATGGGCCAGCACGGCGAACATGAGATACCGCCGCCGGCCGGCGGCGCTGTCCCGCCACTCGGGCAGGCCGGCCAGCGCGTTCAGGCAGTGCCGGGTGTGGGCGAGCACGTCGCCTTCCGGATGCCACTCCGGCTCCTGCGGCACGCCGGCGAGCGCCGCGACCTCCGGGAAATGAGCGAGCCAGCCGGTTTGCTCCAGCACCTCGGGGCCCCGCGAAGGCACGGTCGACTTGATGGCCCATTTCTCCCATTCGCCCCACACCCGCTCCACCGGCAGCTCGCGGTAGGCCTCCGTCATGCGCCGGCAGAGGGCGGCGGTCTCGGCGGCCAGCGTCAGGTCGAAGCGCCCGGCCAGCTGCATCGCGCGCAACACCCGCAGCGGGTCGTCCGCGAATGCCGCGCTGGTGTGCCGCAGGACGCGCGCCCGCAGGTCGGCCTGGCCGCCGTGCGGATCGATGATGGCGCCGTCGAGCGGATCGTAGGCGATGGCGTTGATGGTGAAATCGCGCCGCGCCGCCGCCTCCGCATCGGTCAGGGTGGGGTCGGGCGCCACGGCGAAACCGCGATGCCCGGCGCCGGTCTTTGACTCGCGGCGGGGCAGACTGAAATCATATTCCGCG
>CAZAFS010000428.1:0-3230 GCA_964484165.1 uncultured Opitutaceae bacterium
ATCGTCCGCGACGAGCTCACTGGCGACGGCCGGCCGCAATGGACCGTGGCGGTCCAGAGCTGGCGCGGCGATCTCGACCGCCCCGTCGACTTGGTCGAGGAAATCCTGCGCCTCTACGGCACCGACCGCATTCCGCCGGCCACCGTCATGATGCCGGGCTACCTCGGCGAGGACGCCCCGGTGGTCGTGTTCAACCGCAAGGTCGCCGACTACCTCGTCGGCCAGCATTTCCACGAGTGCGTCAACTACACCCTGCGGTCGGCGGCGGAGACCGGCCGCTGGGTTTCCGCGACGTGCGCGCAGGAGCTGGCGCTGGCCAATCCGTTCGTCGAGGACCAGTCGCACCTGCGGCCGTCGCTCTTGAGCGGGCTGCTCGAGTCGCTGCAGCTGAACCAGTCGCGCGGCACCGGCGCCACGCGGCTGTTCGAGACCGGCCGGGTGTTCATGGAGGACAACGGCCAGGTCTTCGAATGCGCCGCGGTGGGCTTTCTGGAGGCGCAGACCAAGGAGACGGAGCGCCAGTGGCTCAAACGCGCCCCCGCCGACTTTTACACCGCGAAGAACCGCGTGCGCATTCTCGCCGGGCACGCCGGGGTGGATCTTTCGACGCGGACGAGCACGCCGGTCGCCGGTCCGTATTTTGGGTGGCAGGAGGGGCATTCGGCCGCGGTGGGCGACCTGGCCGTGGACGGTTTCCAGGCGCGGTTCGGGCTGATGAACGTGCCCATGGTCCGCGCCTTGGGCATCGAGGGCCGGATCATGGCCGGCATCTTCGCCATCCTGCCCGAAAAGCTCGTCGCGGGGACCGGCCCGCGCCGCTATCAGGATTTCAGCCACTTTCCGCCCGTGCTGCGCGATCTCGCGCTCGTGGTCGACGCGGCCGCGCCGGCCGAGGAGGTCCGCCGCCGGCTGGAGGAGGCCGCGCGCCAGGTGGCCGGCGGGGCTTTCGCGGTCGAGCGGGTCGCCGTCTTCGACGTGTACCAGGGTGAGGGCCTGCCCGCGGGGAAGAAGAGCCTGGCGTTCTCGCTCGTCTTTCGCGCGGCCAACCGGACGTTGACCGACGACGAGGTCAATGTGGCTTTCGTCATGATCCAGCAGAAGATCACCGCCGACGGCCGGATCGCGGTGCGCGGGTGACCGGCCGCGCTCCGTTTTTGATGGTTGTCGGCCGGACCGCACCCGGCTAACCCCGGCACCATGAAGTTCCTTCGCGCAGCCCTGTGCTTCGGTGCCATCTGGTCGGCCTGGGGGAATGTCACCTCGTACGAAGTGGCCCCGCGGGACACGGATCCACGGATTGGCACGGACTTCAGTTCGCCGCATTGCGTCTATGTGGATCGCCAAATCGTCCTGGCCCGGGATCCGCCGTCATCCCAGGACCGGCACGAGGTCCTGCTGTTTCTCGCCGGCACAGGCGGCACGGCGGAAGGCGCCCAGGCGTTTTGCGAGCTCGCGGCGGGGCTCGGCTATCACGTGATCAACCTGATGTATCCGGACAGCATTCCGGCATCGGTTTGCGCCGGGGACAGCGATCCCGCGGCGTTTGAGGCGTTTCGTCTGGCGATCATCGCCGGCGGCCGCTCGAAGCACATCACCATCGCGCCGGCGGATGGCATCGAAAGCCGACTCGCCAGGTTGCTGCTCTACCTGGGCCGGATCCGGCCGGAGGAGAACTGGGCGCAATTTCTCAACGGGGACGCGACGATCCGATGGCAGGTGTTCGCGGTGGCCGGGCAGTCGCAGGGCGGGGGGCACGCGGCGTTGATCGGGATCAAGCACCGGGTGGCGCGCGTGATCTGCACGGGCGCGCCCAAGGATTACAGCCGGCGGCTGGATGCGCCGGCGGCGTGGTATGCGGAGGCGTCGGCGACGCCGAAGGCGTGTTTCTTCGCCTTCAACCATCGCCAGGATCCCAGGGGCTGCACCCCGGAACAGTTGCTGAGGAATCTGGCCGCCCTGAAGCTGGACGAGTTCGGTCGCCCGGCGGACGCGGCCGTGGAAGATTTCCCCTATCATCATACGAGAATTCTGACGACCAGCTATCCGGCGGTCACGGTCGAGGGCCCCAACAGCAAGGGCGCGAAGATCGCCCACACGTCGGTGATCGCCACGGCCAACGCCGCGCGCTGGAAACAGGTCTGGACCTACCTGCTCACGGAAAAAGTGCCGTGACCTGACGCGCCGGAATCCGATCCGGGCGGAACACCACCCGCCCGGCGGGCCCGGCGCCGGGTGGGTTCTTCCCTCCTCAGATGGGAGTTGTGCCTCCCGGAGGCGGTGTTTTTGCTGACCTCCGCCATGCACTTATCCCGGTTTTCACGGCTATCCTTCAGTTTCGCGATCGCGCTTCTGGCGCTGGCCCCAGTCCGGGCGCAGGACAGGTTCGCCGCCATCCCCGCGCGGATGCAGGCGTTCGTCGACCAAGGCGAAATCGCGGGCGCCGTCACGCTGGTCGCCACCAAGGAACAAGTCCTGCATCTGGCCGCGATCGGCCGGAGCGACCTGGCCAGCGGCCGGAAGATGCAGACCGACGACTTGTTTTGGATCGCGTCGATGTCCAAGCCCATGACGGCCGCGGCCGTGGCGATGCTCGTCGATGAGGGCAAGCTCCGCTTCGACGACCCGGTGGAGAAATACCTGCCGGAATTTCACAACCTGTGGGTGGTGCAGGAGCAGACGGCGGACCGGCGGGTGCTGGAGCCGGCAGCGCGCCCGGTCACGCTGCACGACCTGTTGACCCATACCAGCGGCATGGGTGAATACGTGGTCTACGGTCCCCACTGGACCCTGGCCGAGATGGTCAAGTCCATGACGCGCGAGCCGCTGAAGTTCCAGCCGGGCACTCGGTGGAGCTACTCGACGGCCGGCATCGACACGCTGGGCCGGATCGTCGAGGTCGTGAGCGGCCGGCCCTTCGCCGATTTTCTGCAGCAGCGCCTGTTTGATCCCCTCGGCATGAAGGACACGACGTTCTGGCCCGCGCCCGCCGAGAAGACGCGGCTCGCGACCAGTTACAATCGCGACAAGACGACGGGCCGGCTCGAGGAGGCGACCATCTACTACATGTACGGCGGCGCGGTGACGGACCGGGAGCGCCCCGCGCTGGGTGGGGCCGGGCTGTTCTCCACCGCGGCGGACATGGCGAAGTTCTACCAGCTGCTGCTCAACGGGGGCGCGGTGAACGGAAAGCGTTTGCTGCAGCCCGAGACGGTGGCGGAACTGACCCGGGT
>CAZAFS010000429.1:0-3197 GCA_964484165.1 uncultured Opitutaceae bacterium
CGAGATGCCGGCACATCACCCGCACGCGCTCCTCGAACGGCGGTTCAGCGGGCAGCTCGCCGGTGCGCAGGTAGTGTCCGACCTGCCGGAAAATCCAGGGATTGTAGAACGCGCCGCGCCCGATGCTGACGCCGGCGCAGCCGGTGGCGTCGAGCATGGCTTTGGCCGCCACCGGCGTGGTGACGTCGCCGTTGCCGATGACGGGAATGCGGCGCACGGCCCCGACCACGGCGCGGATGCCCGCGAGATTCACCGGGCCGCCGAAGCCCTGGGCGCGCGTGCGTCCGTGCACGAAGACCGCGGCCACGCCGGCGTCCTCCAGCACGCGGGCGAGGTCGGGCGCGGTGAGGTTGGCGTCGTCCCAGCCGAGGCGCATCTTGGCCGTGACGGGAATCTTCACCGCCTCGACCATGCCGCGGACGAGCGCGGCGGTCTTGCCGAGCTCGGTCATCATCGACGCGCCGCCGCCGATCCGCACCACCTTGCGCACCGGGCAGCCCATGTTGATGTCGACCGAGGCGTAGCCGAGGGACTCGAGCTGGACCGCGGCGTCGCGCATTTCCTCCGGCACGCTGCCGAACAATTGCACGGCGAGCGGCCGGTCGGCGGGGCGGGTCTGGATGAGCTGGAGCGCCGGGCGTTTTTTTTCCAACAGGGACCGGGCGTTGACAAGGTCGGTGGTGGCCCAGTCGAGGCCGCCGAGTTCGCGGAGCGTGAGCCGCATGGGCAGGTTGGTGTAACCCGCCAGTGGCGAGAGAAAAAGGTTGGAGGGAATGTCGTGGGAACCAAGGCGCATGGAATCGAGCGGGCGGGCGGGTGGAGATCAGGCCGGCGGCGGCGGCCGGCTGAAGCGCACGAGCGGACGGACCAGCGGGCCGGCGATGAGCACGAGGGCGACGGCCAGCACCACGCCGAACGAGGGCGTGAGCTGGCGGGTGCCGTCGAGGTTGGCTTGATGGACCCGCTGGTGGAGAAAGAGCAGGAAGGCCAGCGTGCCGCAGCCGGAGGACAGGACCATGCCGCCGAGGCATCGCCGCGTCTCCTCCCGCCGCGCGGCGGCGAGCCAGTAGGCGCGGTGGGGCAGGTTGATCCAGGCGTCGGGCACGCCGGCCACGACGAGCGCCAGCGCGGCGAAGCCGGCGGTGACGCCGAGCGAAAGCAGGAGTTCGATTTGGAGAAAGTGCGCGCGCGGCATCCAGCCGTCGGCCAGGCCGGCGGCATTGAAGTGGCTGGCCACGAGTGCGGGCAGGCGCGGGTAGTACCACACCGCCTGCCCGAGCGACACGAGGCATAGCCCGGCGAGCAGGAAGAGCAGGGGGTGTTTCATCGACAGAGCGGATTCAGGCGCCGGGCGGTCGGCCGGTCACGGCCCGTTTCATCCGGGCCAGCGCCTCGACCAGCGTGGCGCGCGGGCAGCCGAAGTTAAGGCGGACCCAACTGCCCGGCTTGGCGCCGTAATGGCGGCCGTCGGACAGGCCCACGCCGTGTTTCTCGAAATGCGCCGCGGGGTCCCTCAACCCCAGCGCCGCGACGTTGAGCCAGGCGAGGTACGTGGCCTCGATCGGCGCGTCGATCCCCACGCCGGGCAGTTCGCGGGCGGCGAATTCGAGCAGAAAGTCGCGGTTGCCGCGCAGATAGGCCAGCAGCGCGCGGCGCCAGGGCTCGCCGTGTTGGTAGGAGGCCCCGCACGCGGCGTAGCCGAGACAATTGACCTCCGCGACGATCCCGGCGGTGGCGCGCACGAACCGGTCGCGCAGCGCCGGGTCGGGAATGATGGCGAGGGAGGTGCCCAGGCCGGGCAGATTGTAGGTCTTGCTCGGCGCCATCAGCGTGATGGTGCGCCGCGCCATTTCCTCGCCGAGCGTGGCCGCCGGCACATGCGGCAGGTCGTCGAGGATGAGGTCGCAGTGGATCTCGTCGGCGCAGAGCACGAGACGGTGCCGCAGGCAGAAGTCCGCCAGGCGCGTGAGCTCCTCGCGCCGGAACACCCGGGCGACGGGATTGTGCGGATTGCAGAGGAAAAACAATCTGGTCTGTGGCGTGACGGCGTGTTCGAGCGCGTCCCAGTCGATCTCCCAGCGCCGGGCCGCGGCGTTGAGCGCGAGCGGCACGATCGCGGCCTGGCGGCCTTGATGGGCGGGGGCGGTCATGAACGGCGGGTAGACCGGCGTGTTGCAGAGCACGGTCTCTCCGGGCTCGGTCAAGGCGCGCACCGTCACGTTGAGGCCGACCACCAGGCCGGGCAGCCAGACGAGCCAGGCGGGATCGATCCGCCAGCCGTAGCGCGCCTGCATCGCCCCGACCACCGCGTCGACGGTGGCGGCGGTGGGCCGGGCGTAGCCGAACACGCCGTGTTCGACCCGTTCGTGCAGTGCCGCGATGACCTCGGGCGGCGCGCGGAAATCCATGTCCGCCACCCAGAGCGGCAGGATGTCCCGGCCGGCGTACTTCTGCCACTTCTGGGAATCGGTGCCGCGGCGGTCGATGAGAGTGTCGAAATCGTAGGTCATGCGGAGGAGCCCGGCAGCGTAAGCACAGATTGCCGCCGAAGAACACGGATTTCTCGGCCCGCCCGCGCCGGCGGACCGGGACGTTTTTTCCCGGCCGCGCGCCACTTGGCAGGCAAGCCTGACACGGCGCCATGGACCGGGTGAAAACTAAGCCTCGGAGGCATCGCCACTTGCCGCCGCGCGCGCTCCGGCACCCCGCCAGCTTAATCCGGGGCTGTTCAACCCTCAGTCACATCCATCAACGCACTAGGAGAAAAACATCATGCGTAGTATTATCCATTACACCTACCCCCGCAGCCTTGGGCGGCTGCCTTCGTTCAGCCTCGCCCCCAGTCCGTGGGCGGGTCTCGAGAGCGAAATCGACCGCCTGTTTGAGTCGACGCTGTCGGACTTCGTGGCGCCGGCCCGGGAGAACCGATTCCCCGTCGATCTCTACGAGGACAAGGACCACACGTATGTCCGCGCCGAACTGCCGGGCGTCAACCGCGACGAGATCAACGTCGAGATGGTCAACGGCTACCTGACCATCAGCGCGAGCCGCAAGACCAAAGGCCCGGAGGGCGAGGAATCGTTCGCCCTCAACCGCTCGGTGGCGATCCCCGAGGATGTGCACGCCGACCAGGTCAGCGCCGCGTACGAGAACGGCGTCCTCACCGTCACCCTGCCCAAGCGGGAGGAGGCCAAGCC
>CAZAFS010000430.1:0-3194 GCA_964484165.1 uncultured Opitutaceae bacterium
CGCCGCGGCGCGCGGAGTGTTGGCCGTGTACCGTCCCGTCTCCCGGGCCTCGCGCCACGCGCATTCGGCGACGTTGCGCTCCAGTTCGTCCAGGCGGAACGAACTCGCCGCGTGCGGCGCCAGGCCGCCGGCCCCGCCGGGGAGCAGCAGGGCCGTCTCGGCCCCGAAGATCTCGTCCGCCTGCCGCAAGGCCGCCCCCACCGCCTCGTCGAGCGTGCGCGACCCGGTCAGCGCCCGGGTGAGGTGGAACAGCGCCGTGGCCCGCTGTTCCCGCTGGCGCTGGTCGTGCTCCTGGGCGCGGATGCGCGCCGTGACCTGCCCAGCGATGATCGCCACCACAAAATAAGTGCCCAGGATCATGACATCCTCCAGGTCGAGCACCGCGAACGAGAGCCGCGGCGGTATGATCAAAAAATCCCAGGCCACCGCACTGACGACGGCCGCCACCAGCACGGGCCAGCGGCCGACGCGGAGACAAAGCATGATGACCGCCAGAAGGTACACGAGCCCGTACGCATGGTAGCTGAAGGGCGAGAACCAGCCCGCCACCGTCACGACCACCAGCACGCCCAGAACCTCGACGTATTCGCGGAGGGGCGAAAGGCCGTGCTCCTTCCAATCCAGCAAACGTGTACCGCGTCCCGCCGGCGCGACCGGTGGCACCCCCTTCCGCGGAAATGAACGCCGCATAAAACCGGGGATGGCTGGCAGGTAAAAGGGCATCGGGGATGCCGTCAGCCTGCAGCAACCATACCAATTATGACGGGCAAATGCAGGTCCGCGGCAGATTTTCCCTCGGAAAATCTGTTTATGTTTTGTTTATGTTTAAGCCGGCTTGGCATTTGACCTGCTCAAATTCCCGCATCGTTGCCCGCAATTCCACCCCTCGTCATCACCCGCAACCCAACCTCCATGAACCTGCTGCCACGTGTGTTTGGAAAACTGGCCGTCCTTGCCTTGGTCGGCCTGCAATTGAATCTCGCCGCCCTGGCCGAGGAGGCCAAGGCGCCGCCCCCGCCGCCCGCCCCCACGCTGGAACAGCGGGTGGCCGGGCTGGAAGCGTATCTGACCAACGGCGATCCGACCGCGGCCCTGAAGGACGCCAAGGGCAACATCCCCGATGGCCTGACCTCCCCGGCGGTCGGCACTCCCGGCCCCGGCCACAATGCCTGGATGATGACGAGCGCCGCGCTCGTGCTCTTCATGACCCTGCCCGGGCTGGCGCTCTTCTATGGCGGCCTCGTCCGCACCAAGAACGTCCTCTCGGTCATGGCGCAGTGCCTCGGGATCGCCGGCCTGGTGACGATCCTCTGGTGGGCCTTCGGCTACAGCCTGGTTTTCGGCAGGAGTTTCAACAGCCCGTTCCTGGGCGGCTCGGAGTTCTTCTTCCTGAAGGGCGTCGATAGCGCGCCCAACACCGATTATGCGTACTGGGTGTCGCAGAATGTCTTTGCGATGTACCAGCTGATGTTCGCGATCATCACGCCCGCCCTTATCGTGGGCGCGATCGCCGAGCGGCTGAAGTTCTCCGCGCTGATGCTCTTCGTCACGGTCTGGATGTTCCTGGTCTATTTCCCGCTCGCCCACATGGTGTGGGGCGTCACCGGCTACATGAACGGCGTCTGGAACGCCGGCGCGGCCATCAAGGCCATCGACTTCGCCGGCGGCACCGTCGTCCACATGTCCTCGGGCTGGTCCGCCCTCGTCCTCTGCCTGATCGTCGGGCCGCGGCTCGGTTTCGGCAAGACCCCCATGCCCCCGCACAGCCTCGTGCTCTGCATGGTCGGCACGGGCATGCTCTGGGTCGGCTGGTACGGCTTCAACGCCGGTAGCGCCGTCGGCGCCGACGGCATCGCCGCCAACGCCTTTACCACCACCACGCTCGCCACCGCCGTCGCCTCCTTCGTCTGGCCGATGCTCGAGTGGATCGTCCGCGGCAAGCCCAGCGTCCTCGGCTTCTGCTCCGGCGCCGTCGCCGGCCTCGTCGTGATCACGCCCGCCTGCGGCTTCGTCACCCCCGGTGGCTCGGTCCTGATCGGCCTCATCGCCGGCGCCGTGCCGTGGTTCTTCTGCTACAAGGTCAAGGGCTGGTTCGGCTACGACGACGCGCTCGACACCTTTGGCGTCCACGCCGTCGGCGGCACGATCGGCGCGATCCTCACCGGCGCCCTCGCGCGCAACAGCGCCAACGCCAACCTCGCGACCAACCTCAAGGACAAGGTCACCGACACCTTCTTCCAGCCCCTGCTGCTCGAGCAGCTCAAGGCCGTCGCCCTCACGCTGGCCATCGCCATCGTCGGCACGGTCGTCATCGCCTACATTGTCAAGGCGGTCATCGGTCTGCGGCCCTCGCCCGAAGGCGAACAGGAAGGCCTCGACCTCTCCGACCACGGTGAGGAAGGCTACATCTTCGAGATCAAATCCTGACGCGCGCACCCCTCATCCCTGCCATGAAACTGATCATCGCCATCATCAAACCGTTCAAGCTCGAGGAAGTGAAGACCGCACTCGCGGAAATCAACGTCGAGGGCATGACGGTCACCGAGGTCAAAGGCTTCGGTCGTCAAAAAGGACACACGGAAATCTACCGCGGTAGCGAATACACGGTCGACTTCCTGCCCAAAGTGAAAATCGAAATCGCCACGACCGACGAACTCGTCGGCAAGGCGGTGGACGCCATCGTCAAGTCGGCCAAGACCGGCAAAATCGGCGATGGCAAGGTCTTCGTCGTCAACATCGAGGACGCCGTCCGGATCCGGACCGACGAGCGCGGAGACTCCGCGATCTAGGTTCGACCCCGGGCGACGCATCATTCGCAGTTTCTGGCTCTCCAAGAGCTTCTGGCCGGCGCCGTTGATTCGGCGCCGGCCTTTTTGTGTCTCTCGAACACGCTTTAACCACGGATGGCACGGATGGGCACGGATTGGCGGAAAAGGCTGAAGGACTGAAGGGCTGAAAGGCTGAAGTTCCAAACCCGGAAGTACCTCCCGCGAATCACTCGAATTACGCGAAGCGCCCGCCGTCGCTTTGTTGGAGCTATGGCGAGGCATGGGGTGGAGGAGGGTTGTATCCGTCAGGGTATGACGGGGCGCGGTGTGGATCTGGCGGGTGGGGGTGGGCCGAGTTCGAAAGTGAAAGGTGAAGCATGCCGTTTCTTCGGCTCGCTGGTGGCATCGAGTGCAAAGTGCAAAGTT
>CAZAFS010000431.1:0-3193 GCA_964484165.1 uncultured Opitutaceae bacterium
GTCATCGGCCTGTCGCTGCCCGAGGCGATCATCCTGCGCAAGGTGCTCAAGCTGCCGCTCATCCTCGCCTTCTTCGGCGTGGTGGCGGCGGGCATCGTGGCCGTCGGCTTCCTGTTCAACGCGATCATGTGACCGGCTCGGGGCCGGCACCGGCCATCTCCTGCTTATTCCTATGAAAAAGATCCAAATCCTCGGCACGGGTTGTCCCAAGTGCCGCAAACTCACCGAAATCGCCGCGGCCGCGGCCAAGGAGCTCGGCCTCGCCTATGAACTGGAGAAGGTCACCGAACTGGAGCGCATCGCCGAGTTTGGCGTAATGTTCACGCCTGCGCTGGTCGTGGACGGCGTCGTCAAAGTCGCGGGAAAGGTGCCATCGGTCGAAGATGTGAAGAAACTGCTCGCTTGATTTATTCCAGCCATGAGTGCCAGCACTCCAAAATGTTCGTGTGGTTGCAGCGAAGGGTCCGGCCCGGCCGCGCTCGTTTATCCTTGCTCCGGCGCGGCTGACACCGGTGAGATCGCCGACCGCGCCGCCCGCCGGCTCGACGCCGAAGGCGCCGCGTGGATGTCGTGCCTCGCGGGCATTGGTGGGCGCGTGAGCGGCCTGATGGCCAACGCCGGCGCCGCGCCGGCTCTGCTCACCATCGACGGCTGCCCGCTCGATTGCGCGAAGAAGACCCTCGGACTGGCAGGCTTCACCAACATCCGCCACCTTCGCGTGACCGACCTTGGTTTCAAGAAGGGCAAGACGCCGGCAAGCGACGACGCCGTCGCAGCCGTAGTGTGCCAGGCAAAGACCCTCCTCGCCACCCGCTAAACCCATGAAACGTCTGTTCCTCGTCGCCCTGTTCTGCACATTTATCGCTGGTTCGGCGCTCGCGGCCGATCCCGCCCTCGCTCCGGCGCCCTTGCCGGCCCGACCCAAGCTTGTCGATCTCGGCGCGAACAAATGCATTCCGTGCAAAATGATGGCGCCGATTCTCGCCGAATTGTCGAAGGAGTATTCCGGCCAGCTCGACGTCGTGTTCATCGACGTCTGGAAGACCCGAGGGGAAGGCGAGCGCTACGGCATCCGGGTGATCCCCACCCAAATATTCTACAGCGCCGAGGGCAGGGAGCTGTTTCGCCACGAGGGCTTCTATGCGAAGAAGGACATTCTGGCGAAATGGAAGGCGCTCGGCGTCGAGCTGAAGGAGCCGTCGCTGCCGGAAGGCACCTGATCCCATGGACGCGATCTTCACCTGGCTCGTCCCTGCGGCGCACCGAGTGGAGTCATTGCAGGAACAAAACCACTGCTGATTAGGGGCCATCTCTGCCAACATTGAGATTCACCAGAACGATGAAAACACGCCGTCTATTGGTATGCGGACTTGCGGGGGTTTTGGCCGCCGGGTGCAGCCGCGAGTTGGCGAGAAAACCGCAATCGGTCGCACCCGTTCCCGCGGTGGCCGACTCGACGGCGGCTGCCGTTCCCCTTCCGGCGCAAACCCCATTTGATGGGAACCCCAAGGCCAGAGCTGCCTATCTCGAATATTACGCCATGGGTTACCGCTTCGCCGACGCAGACTATGCCTCGCCAGGCTGCATGTGCGAATCCGAAGGCGATGCTGAGCGCTATGAGGCAGCGGTGAGTGGATTCTTTGCCGGCAAAGAGGCCGGTTCTGCCGCAGCGGCCATCCGGCCCCCGAAGAACCAGACGCCGTCCACGGCCACCTCTGCCACGGCGACGGCAACGCCGCCCGCCTTGCCGGACGATAAGAAATCCTGAGTGGCGACCATGGAAACACTCTTCATCCGGCTCTCCGACGCGATGAACGGCACGCCGCTCGTCGCGCTCGCGGCGGCGTTTGCCTGGGGTGTGCTGAGCATCGTGCTCAGCCCGTGCCACCTTGCGAGCATCCCGCTGATCGTTGGCTTCCTGCAAGGGGGAGGAGTTGTGACGCCGCGCCGCGCCGCCGGGCTCTCGACGCTCTTTGCGCTCGGGATTCTCGTTTCCATCGCCCTGATCGGGGCCGTGACGGCCGCCGCCGGACGGATGCTGGGCGATCTCGGTCCGTGGGGGAACTACGCGGTCGCCGCGCTCTTCTTCATTTTCGGCCTGCACTTGCTCGATGTGCTGCCGTTGCCCGACGGCTGGCGGCCTGCGCCGAATCGACCTCGGCGCGGCCCGCTCGGCGCCTTCCTCTTTGGGTTCGTCTTTGGCGTGGCGCTGGGACCATGCACCTTTGGCTTTATGGCGCCCGTGCTGGGTGTCACCTTCGGGATGGCCCGGACCGCACCGGCATTCGCGTTGGGTGTGCTGGCGCTGTTCGCGCTCGGCCACTGCACGGTGATCGCGACCGCCGGGGTTTCGAGCACGTGGGTGCGGCGGTGGCTCGCCTGGCAGAACGATACCCCCGGCGCCAAGTGGCTGCGCCGCGCCTGCGGGGCGCTCGTCGTGGCCGCTGGTGTCTGGCTCGTGATTACGACGAGTTAGATCCCGCCGAGTGACTGTCGCGCCAGCCGGCGGCGTAGGCCTCGAAGACCCGGCGGATTTCGTTGCGCACCCGACGGAAAACGGCCAACACCTCGGCGTCCGTCCCGGTGGCCTTGGCGGGGTCGTCAAACGGCCAGCGGTGGCGGTGCACTTGGCCGGGGAAGATCGGGCAGTCCTGGTCCGCCTGACTGCACACCGTGACGACGATGTGCACGGGAGTCTGGAGGAATTCGGTGAGGGGCTTTGAACGGTGGCCGGAGATGTCGATGCCGATTTCGCTCATGACCTGGATGGCCCTCGGGTGCACGTGGCCGGCGGGCCGGGATCCGGCGCTGTGCACCTCGACGAGGTCACCCGCGGCGGCGCGCAGGAAGGCCTCGGCCATCTGGCTGCGGCAGGAATTACCGGTGCAGAGAATGAGGATGCGGGGCTTGTGGTTCATGGGAATAAGCGTCTCGTGAACTCAGATTCGGGCCGTGGCCGGTGGGACCTCGAAATACCGTCGGCGGAACCAAAACGCGACGTGTACCAGGCTGATCAGGGCCGGCACCTCGATCAGCGGTCCCACCACGGCGGCGAAGGCCACTCCCGAGTTGATGCCGAAGACCGCGATCGCCACGGCGATGGCGAGTTCGAAATTGTTGCCGGCCGAGGTGAACGCGAGCGTCGTGGAGCGCGGATAGTCCGCCCCCAGCCGCTTCGCCATGATGAAGCTGG
>CAZAFS010000432.1:0-3186 GCA_964484165.1 uncultured Opitutaceae bacterium
CGGCCCGTCACGATCGCGGGGTTGTCGACGCCGGAGATGGGCTGGCCGATGATCTGGTAGTCCTTGGGATCCTTGAGCGTGACCGAGGCCAGGTCGGGCGCGGGCAGGGTGGCGGCCTTGGCCACGAGCTGGCCGTAGCTGAGCTGGCGGCCGCTGGCGCGGTGGTGCACGACGCCGGCGGCGGTGGTGCATTCCCCGGCGGGCACGCCCCAGGTTTCGGCTGCGGCCTGCACGAGCATCGCCCGGCCGGCGGCGCCGACGCGGCGCAGCTCGTCCCAGTGCATGGGCGTGGCAGTGCTGCCGCCGGCGAACTGGGCGCCGTATTTCGCCGGATCGCTCAACGCCTCCTCGACCCGCACGGCCTTCCACTCGACGTCGAGTTCCTCGGCGATGAGCATGGGCAGCGAGGTTTTCACGCCCTGCCCGATCTCGGGATTCTTGGAAATGATGGTCACCACGCCGTCGGCGGTGATGCGGATGAAGGCGTTGGGGACGAACTCGGCGGTGGGGTCCCCCGCGGCGGCCAGGACGCGGGCGCCGCTCTTGAGGTAGAGGCCGAGCAGCAAACCGCCGCCGGCGAGGCCGGAAACGCGCAGGAAGGAGCGGCGGTCCAGCAGAAGGGGGGAATTGCTCATGGGGCCTCCTTACTTGGCGGGCGCGAGGTCGGCGGCGTGGTGGACGGCCGCGCGGATGCGCAGGTAGGTGCAGCACCGGCAGATGTTGCCGGCCATGGCGTCGTCAATGTCGGCATCCGTCGGGCGGGGGTTGCCGGCGAGCAGGGCCGCGGCCGTCATGATCTGGCCGGCCTGGCAGTAGCCACACTGCGGCACGTCGAGCTCGCACCACGCCTGCTGCAACGGGTGGGAGCCGTCGGGCGCGAGGCCCTCGATCGTGGTGATCTTCATGCGGCTGACCGAGGCCACGGACATCTGGCAGGAGCGCACGGGGACACCGTTGAGATGCACGGTGCAGGCGCCGCACTGGCCGATGCCGCAGCCGTACTTGGTGCCTTTGAGGTCCAGCAGGTCCCGCAGGACCCAGAGCAAGGGCATGTCGGAGGGCGCCTCCACCGGGTGGGAGCGTCCGTTGATGTTCAGCGTGAATGAGGACATGAGGTGAGCCGGGGGAGGAAGATCGAGGGCGCAGCCGTGCGGGAAACATGATCACGGCCCGCGGCCCGTCAACCGGACGGCGGATATTCCGGGCGACCCCCAGAAGCTCCTAGGGCGGAACGATGCAATTGAACTCCAAGCTACCTATGACGCGATTTGCACCGAATGGTGCATGTAGGGCCGACGCTTGCCGCCGGGCCGCGCCGCCGCAGAAAAACGGCCTGCCGACGAGCGGCAGCCCTACATTTGTTTACATGCTTCCTCCCAGGCATGTCTTCAGACCAGACCTGTCATTCTGAACGGAGCACCGCGGCCGCAGGCCGACATGCAGCCATCCAGCGGGACACCGTCGGGGCTCGCGACGGAATCTCACTGGATCCTTCCTGCTTCGCCAAGGCTTCGCAGGACAGGTCGCTGCGCTCAGGATGACAGAGGGCAAAAACGATAATCTGAAGACACTCCCTTGGCCCCGCTGGGAGGGCGCCAGCCCGCTGCCGCACTGGCATCCGGTTTTATTTCGCGGCGCTGCGGCGCGCCACCCAGTCCACGATGGCGGCGTCGTTCCGCTCGTGGCGCCACACCAGGCTCAGGAACTCCGCCGGGTGGATGTCGTGGGCCTGGAAAAACCGCCGGTCGCCGCCGCAGCAGTACATGAGGGTCGGCGGCAGCTCGCCGCGGAGCTTGGCCTTGGCCTTGGGGATGATGCGCGGCAGCCACTCGATGCCGCGGATGGCGTCGGTCTTGGCCGGCATCTTCGTCTCGTCGAGAACGACCGCCGACGGCTTGCCGCCCTGCGCGTTGAGAAAGTAATCGCGGCGCACCAGCTCGATGGCGAGCGCGGTCTCCCACGGCGGCTCGCCGCCGGCGGTGAAATCCTCCCCGTAATCGTAGAGGTGCTGGGTCGTGATTCCGTTGGCGGCCAGGAACGCGGCCTCGTCGGCGGTGAAGTAAGTCTCGGCCCCGCGCTGGCCCTGGGCGTAGAGCCGGCAGGCCTTGTCCCACAGCGCATGCAGTTGCGCGGCGAAAGTATAGTGTTTCATGGTTCCGGAGCAATGAATGCGCCCGGCGCGGAAACGCAAAAAGCCGGGCGGAAATCCCGCCACCAGCCGGCTCAGTCCGCAAACACGAATTCCTGCTGCACGCGCACCGCCACCGGCCGGCCCGCCCGGGTGGGCGGGCTGAAACGCCATTGCTGCAAAGCATCGATCGCCGCCGCGGCGAACATTTTTTCGTTGGCGGAGACGACGACCGGCAGGCGGGGCCGCCCGGCGTCGTCCACATAGAAATCGAGGAGGACGCGACCGGTGGCGCTGCCCCCCTTCCACGCCGCGCCGGCGTATTTGGGCCGGGCGGTCTTCAGGGCCTGCAGCGGCTGGTCGAGTTGCTCCGGCGTGCACACTTGCCGGTACACCGTCTGGCCGAACACGGACGTGACGAAATTGTCGTACATCTCGCTGGGGAGCGTGGACACGACATTGCCGGCGGCCCTGAAGTCAAACGTCAGCGCCTGGCGCGAGTCGACCGACTGGCCGTCCACCCGCGCCGGCTCGTAGCGCCACACCTGAAGCGCGTGCACGGCGGCCTCGGCGAACGCCCGCTGCGTGTAGCTCAGCACCAGCGAGTCGACCAGCTTGCCGTCGGCGTCCACGCTGATGAGCACCTGGGTCTGGCCGGCGCTAAGCGCCAGCGTCTCAGGCGTCACCGGAAACTTCAGTTCCGTGGTCTGGATGACGCGGACGGGCTCGATCTTGGCCGGTTCGGCCGCGGGCGCTGCGGTCGCGAGGGCGATTGCGGCCGCAGCGAGGAGGCAGCGATATCGGCGATTTGGGTTCAACTTCTCCTTCCGGGTTGCGTCACAAAGGATACGCCTCTCGGGTCCGAGATGCAACGCCGGCCTGACCTGCGGACGGCCCGGCCGAAGCGCGTCGATGATCTGGGCGGGGTTGGTGGTGGCCGGGGTCGCCGATCCCGGATGACCGGCCTCACCGAGGCCGGCTACAGAGGCCAGTTGAAATCACCCTTGATGCCTGCCAGCCCGGGAATCGGGTCGATCGGGCCAGCCCGGCCTTGACCG
>CAZAFS010000433.1:0-3162 GCA_964484165.1 uncultured Opitutaceae bacterium
AAGCTCGCTCCTACAATTGCATGATTCCGCTCAGAAGCCATAAAGGCGCGTCGGATTGTCGACCAGGACCTTCCGGCGGAGCGCTTCGTCGGGAATCCAGTCGGCCAGCAGGTCCACCAGGTCCCCGTCGTTGGGGATGAACGTGGCGTTGGGGTGCGGCCAGTCGGTGGCCCACACGCAGCGGTCGGGCGCCGCCGCGACCAGGGCCCGCGCCAGCGGCGTCACGTCGCCGAATCCGGGCGCCTGCCGGGAGATCCGGTACGGCGCCGACAGTTTGAACGCGCACCGGTCGCTGCGGGCTAGGCGCAGCAGGGTTTGAAAGCCCCGCGAGGCGATGCCGCCCGCGGCCGGCACCAGGCCGAAATGGTCGATCACCACCGGCACCGGCAGCGCCAGGAGGAGGCGGTCGAGGTCGGGATGCTGCTCCACATTGACGTAGAATTGCAGATGCCAGCCGAGCGGTCGGACCCGCGCGGCCGTGCGCGCCAGCGACGCGAACACGGCGGCCGCGTTGTCCGGCATGATATGCAGGCGCGCCCCCTGGACGCCGTAGTAGTGCAATTCCTCCAGCTGCCGGTCGGTGAGCGCGTCGTCGTACAGCGCGACGCCCCGCAACGGAAACCTCCCCGTGCGCAGGGCGTCCAGCAGGGCGGAATGGTCGGTGCCGTACGGGCTCGGCTGGACCAGCACCGCGCGCGACACGCCCACGGTGTGCAGCATCTTCAGATAATCGTCGAACGTCACCGCGGCCGGTTCATAGCCCGGATGCGGCGTCAGCGGATACCGGTCACGCGGTCCGAAGGCGTGGGCATGGCAGTCGCAGGCGGCGGGCGGGAGGCGGAGTCGGGGTCGGCGGGTGTTCGGATCTGGACCGGGATTGGCGCTCATCAGGCTTGGCGGCGCCGCGGGCTGCGCCGATTCAAGAGGCAGGAGGAAAGATTCAAGACAAGACGTGGACCGATCCGATCACTTCCATCTCCGGCCGGGCGGAACCCGTCAGGGCGCCGCGTCGAGCCCGGGATAGCTCACCTTGTTCTTGGCGTCGATCGCGATGGTCCCCTGCCGGGCGAGCCCCTCCATGATCTTCGTCAACTCCGCATCCGACGGTTGATCGCCGAAACGATTCTTGATGACCTGCGCCAGTTTCGCCGTCGACTTCGGACGGCGGGGTCCGCTGACGTAGAGGAGCTGCTCCATGATGGCGACCGGGTCGCCGGACGGGGCCGGCCGTGACCGTGACCCCGCGGACGGCCGTTTTTCCCGCCCGCCCGCCGCTTCGGCGGCCCGGGAGGCCGGCGGCCGCGACGGCCTGGCGACCGGCTCGTAGGAGCGTTCCTGGAGGCGATCGACCCAGATGTCGGCGCGGTGCAGATGGTCAATCAGCCGGTTGAAATCCTTGTCGTGAGAAAAAATGTGGAAGCTGCCCGTGGGATCGCGGGCGACCGCCATGCCGAGCTGGCAGGCGAGGGCCAGGTCGAGGGCGTTGTTGCCGGACGCGGGCATCTTGATCAGCCGCACGTCGCCGGCGCGCTCCAGCAGATTATGGAGGTAACTGCTTTTGGGCAGTTTCTGCTTGGCGCCGATGAGGACCGTCACCTCGACCGCCTCATCGCCCAACGACCCGAGATCGGGTTCGTCCTGGACGTTCTCAAAATCGACGAAGACGTGATGCATTTGTTCGCTGGGATTCATGGGATGGCCTTGGGGCCAGGTGGAACATCCACCAATTTTCCGAATGGCTCAAGCGTCAGTTCTGGGGCCCCGGCGTCCGCGCCGGGGCGGGTGGGCGGCCCCATCCGGCGCCGGGCGGCAAAGGGGCGCCGGGATAAACTGGTGCCGGGCGGCGGGACCGATCATGCTGGCGGTGGTCAACAACGGCATGCACGCATACGGTCCCGTTCTTGCGGCGCTGGTGGGAGGCGCGATCATCTTCGCCGCCGCACCCGTCGCGGCGGCCGCCGACCAACCCCCGCCGGCGCCGGCGAAGCGCAGTGCGGACGAAGCGCCGGCGCCCACGCCCGACCAGCTCTACGATCTGGGCAAGGCGCTGTTCGACCAGTACGCCCCGCCCGAGATCAAGCAGCAATTCGAGTTTCCCTCCAAGGAGCAATGGGACGAGTTCGCGACGAAGCTGCAGCGCGCCCTGGAGGGAGATTCGTTCGAAGAGCTGGCGGCGTACGAGCCGCAGGCGCGGGCTGCGCTCGCCGCGTTGCGGACGCTGCCGGGCTACGAGGATTATGCCGACTGGCTGGAGGAACGGCTCGATTTGACCGAGGCCGCCGGGCTGGCCGCCCGGCAGCCGCCGCCCGCCGCGCCCCCGGGGCCGCCGCGCGGGTTTGCCATGCCCTATTACGACCTGTGGCTGCAGCGCCTGCGCGGCCGGCCCGCGCCGCCGGGTGCCGCCGCGCTCATGCCCGGGCTGCGCGCGGCGTTTGCCGCCGAGGGCGTGCCGGCCGACCTCGCCTGGCTGGCCGAGGTGGAGTCGGCCTTCAATCCGCGCGCCCGCAGCCCGGCCGGCGCGCGGGGGCTGTTCCAGTTCATGCCGGACACGGCGCAGGCCTTCGGTCTCCGGACGTCGCTGCCCGACGAGCGCACCGATCCGGAAAAAAGCGCGCACGCCGCGGCGCGGTTGCTGCGTCACCTGCACGACCGGTTCGGCGCCTGGCCGCTCGCGCTCGCCGCCTACAACGCGGGCGAGGGTCGTGTCAGCCGCGCGCTCGCCGCGCAGAAGGCCGGGACGTTCGCGGAAATCGTTCCGGCGCTGCCGGTGGAAACCCGCCTGTATGTCCCCAAGATCTATGCCACCATCGCGCTGCGCACCGGGACGCCGCCGGGCCAGATCGCCGGCGCGGCGCCGGCGGGAACGATGCCGTTTGGGGGCGCCGGCACCTTCGCGAGTGCGGCGGCCACGGCGGCGGGGATGTGGGAATTGCCGTAGCGATTAACCTGGCGGTTGAGCGCGGCGGCGGCGGGTCAGGGCGAGGTCACGCGCCCCGCTCGCTGCGGGCCGCTACCGCGTGGACCACCAGTGCCTCACGGCGTCAACGCTTTGGTGGAGCACCGCGGGCAGCACCCGCAGGGCCTCGTGGGCGTGCGGGACGTACCGGTCGATGAGCCAGATCGCCAGCACGGCGCAACCGAGGGCAACCACGGCGTCGACAA
>CAZAFS010000434.1:0-3156 GCA_964484165.1 uncultured Opitutaceae bacterium
CGCAGATGAGCACCGTGGCATAGCGGGTGTACTGGGTGAGCTTCTGCCGGCCGACGTCGCCCTCCTGCTGCAGGCGGCTGAGGCTGGGCACGACCGCGGTCATCAACTGGAAGATGATCTGCGCGCTGATGTACGGCATGATGCCCAGCGCGCCCACGGCGCCCTTCACCAGCCCGCCGCCCGTGAACATGTTGTAGAGCCCCACCAGGGCGCCCCCGGCGCTGGCCACCTGCGATTCGAAGAAGTTCTGCAGGGGCTTGGGATCGAGTCCGGGCAGGGGAATGTGGGCGCACACGCGGGCCACAAACAGCAGGGCCAGCGTATAGAGAATCCGCGAGCGGAGCTCGGGGATCTTCATCGAATTGGTGAACGCTGAGAGCATGGGAAAAAGGGATGCGGCCGACCCGGGGCGCCGCGGCCGGGATTCAGGTGACGACGACGGCCTGTCCGCCCGCCTTCTCGATCTTGGCCTTGGCCGGGCCCGAGAACTTGTTCGCGGTGATCTTGAGCGCGCGGGTGAGTTCGCCGTCGCCCAGCACCTTCACCAACGCCGCGCCCGGGCGCACCAGGCCGCACGCGGCCAGCACGGCGGGCGTGACCTCGGTGACCGCGGCATCGAGCCGGGCGAGATCCCCGACGTTGATGACCTCGTAGTTCGTGTGGAAACGGGCGTGATTGAAGCCGCGGTGGGGCAGCTTGCGATAGAGCGGCATCTGGCCGCCTTCAAAGCCCGGGCGGATGGAGCTGCCGCTGCGGGCCGTCTGGCCCTTGCCCCCCCGACCGGAGGTCTTGCCGTGCCCGCCGCCTTCGCCGCAGCCGACGCGTTTGCGGCGGTGCACCGAGCCGGGAACGTTCTTGAGTTGATGGAGTTTCATGGGCGTCGCTTCGCTGGGGACTCTGGGAGGGAGGGAAGGGATCAGCTCTTCGCGCGCATGGCCTGCACGTCGGCGGCCAGGCGCAGCTTGAGCAGGCCGTTGAGCGTGGCGTGAACGACGGCGATGTGGTTATTGGAACCCATCGACTTGGAAAGGACGTTGCGCACGCCGGCCGCCTCGAGCACGGCGCGGACGCCGCCCCCCGCGATGATGCCGGTGCCGGGGCTGGCGGGGCGAAGGAACACCTTGCCCCCGTCGGACACGCCCAGCACCTCGTGCGGGATGGTGTCGCCCTTGAGTTTGACCGCCACCATGCTTTTGCGGGCGTGCTCGGTGCTTTTCTTGATGGCGTCGGGCACCTCGTTGGCCTTGCCGTAGCCGATGCCGACGTGGCCCTTCTGGTCGCCCACCACCGCCAGGGCGGAGAAGCTGAACCGGCGGCCACCCTTGACGACCTTGGCGCAGCGATTGATGAAGACGACTTTCTCCACCATCTCGGGCGCGCCGGAGAGGGCGGAGTCGGAGGAAACGGCGGAAGTGGAATTTCTGACGGCGGTGCTCATGGTGTTAGAATACAAGGCCGCCGGCGCGCGCGGCCTCAGCGAAGGCCTTCACCTTGCCGTGGTAGGGGCGGCCATTGCGGTCGAAGACCACCCCGGTGACGCCGGCCGCCTTGGCCTTGGCGGCAAACGCCACGCCCAGCGCCTTGGCGCCGGCGAGATTGGCTTTGAGATGCTGCGCCCGGACGTCCGGGGCGACGCTGGAGAAAAAGACCAGCGTGGTGGCCGTGTCGTCGTTGACCGCCTGCGCATAGATGTGCTTGCCCGAGAACTTGACGCTCAGGCGCGGGCGCGCGGCGGTGCCGGCGATCTTCTGGCGGATCCGCCAGCGGCGCTTCTGCAGGAGTCGGGCTTTGGCAATGGTGTTCATAACTCGTGGGACCGGGGGAAAATGAAGGCCGGCGCCGTCAGGCGACCGTCTTGCCTTCCTTGCGGCGGACGCGTTCGCCCACCAGACGCACACCCTTCCCCTTGTAGGGCTCGGGCGGATAATAGCTGCGGATTTCGGCGGCGACGGCGCCGACGAGCTGCTTGTCGGCCCCCTCGACCTTCAGCTTGGTGCCGTCGGTCACGGTCACCTTGATGCCGTCGGGAATGTTGAAGAGAATGGGATGCGAGTATCCGAGGGCGAATTCCAGCTGCTTGCCCTTCGGAATGGCCTTGAAGCCAACCCCCTGAATCTCGAGGTCCTTCGTGTAACCCTTGGTGACGCCCTGGACCATGCTGTTGATGATCGAACGCGCCGTGCCGTACATGGCGTTGGCGAACCGGCTGTCCTCCAGCGGGGTGACGATGATCTGCTGCTTGTCGTTGACCGACAGCCGGACGACAGGGGCGAAGGCCTTGCTGACCTTGCCCTTCGGGCCCTCCACCTGGATGGAGTGATCCTGCACGTCGACCTTGACCTTGTCGGGAATGGGAACGGGTTGTTTGCCGATGCGGCTCATGGCGGAGGGTCTCCTTACCAAACGTTGCAGATGAGTTCGCCGCCGAGCTTGCCGCGGCGGCAGTCCTGATCCTTCAAGAGGCCCTTGGAGGTGGAAAGAATGGCGATGCCCAGGCCGTTGAGCACGAGCGGGATTTCGCCGGCGCGGCAGTAAAGCCGGCGGCCGGGCGTGCTCATGCGACGGATGCCGGTGATGGCGGGGGCGCTGTCCACGTACTTGAGCTTGGCCACAAGGGTCTTGTGCCCGTCGGCGTCCACACCGGTCGTGAAGTCGGTGATGTAGCCCTCGGCCTTGAGGATGGCGGCGAGGCCCTCCTTGAGTTTCGAGTACGGTGCGACGCACTCCTCGCGCCCGGCCTTGCTGCCGTTGCGCAGGCGGGTCAGAAAATCACTGATCGGGTCGGTCATGTCGGATGGGTTTGAAAGGCGCCGGGCGGGTCATATCCCACTCCCGCCGGCGAAAGGGTTCACCAGGAGGATTTGATGACGCCGGGAATCTTGCCGGAGAGGGCGAGTTCGCGGAAGGTGATGCGGGACACGCCATATTTGCCGATGTAGCCGCGCGGGCGGCCGCTGAGGGAACACCGGTTGCGGACGCGCACGGGCGAGGAGTTGCGCGGGAGCTTGGCCATGCTCTTCTGGGCGGCGAAAAACTCCGCGTCGGTGGTGTTCGGGTTGGCCAGGGTGGCCTTCAACTCGGCGCGCTTGACCTTGTATTTCTCGACGAGGCGCCGGCGTTTTTTGTTGCGCTCGATGGCGGAGGTTTTGGGCATGG
>CAZAFS010000435.1:0-3141 GCA_964484165.1 uncultured Opitutaceae bacterium
GGGCAGCGCGTCCTGCGGAATCGCGAACAGCACCGTGATGGGCCGAAGCTGGGTGATCACCGCGATCCCGTTGGCATCGGAGGGATGGATCAGGTTGCCGGTGTCCACCAGACGCAACCCGACGCGACCCGAGGCGGGCGCGGTGATGTGCGCGTAGGCGAGCTGCAGCGCCGCGGTGTCGACCTGTGCCTGGTCCAGCTTCACGGTCGCTTCGTACTGGCGCACCAGGGCCGCCTGGGTGTCGACCTGCTGTTTGGCCACCGAATCCTCGCTCAGCAGCGTTCGGAACCGCTCCAGATCCAGCCGGGCGTTGTCGAGCAGGGCCCGGTCCCGCGCCAGCAGGGCCTCCGCCTGCTCTTTTTGCACCTCGAACGGACGCGGATCGATCTCCGCCAGGGGCGCGCCCGCCTCCACCTGCTGGCCTTCCGTGAAAAAGATTTTCTGCAGCTGGCCGTCCACCAGGCTGCGCACGGTGACAGTATTGACCGGCGTGACCGTGCCCAGAGCCACGATCCGCACATTCAGATCGGCCTTGCGCGCCGTCTCGGCGGTCACCGGCACCGCCATGGCGCCGGCACGGGCCGGGCCCGCCGACCGGGTCAGCGGCCGCACAATGACCGCGTAGCCGACCACGAGCAGGGCCGCGACGGCCAGCAGCCACTTTTGCCAGGGGCGCCAGCGGCGGGCGACCGGGGCCGGCGCGCGAACCGGGACTGCTGCGGAGGCGGAGGGATTCCGGGATTCATCGGTCATGGAGACAAAAGATAGGAGGGCGGGATTCCGCAGCAAACGAAGAATGAATCCCGGAGGGGATCGCCGTGGCGAACCGCGGCGGCGGCGCCCGTGGCCGCCGCCGCCGGAATACTGAACCTCTGGTTCAATCTTAAATTGTTCGCGAAGACGCCGGGCGCGCGGTGCGGTTACACGGGGATTGCGGCGACGGCGCGATGGCACCGAAGCACTTCGCGGCCGGAAACGGCGCCGGCCGGAGTCGCCACCGGTAACCGGCTTCATGGGCGCAGCGTCTCCGCGGGTGATTGTTCCCAACCGTGCCGGGAGCACCTACGGCTCATGAAATCGCCCGCTCGTTATCTTTACGTCGTCGCCGACATTTTCGGCCCCAACGGGCTGGCAGCGTTCTGCACGGTCGTTTTTGCCGCGCTGATGATCGGCCTGCTGAGAATGCGGGAGCTGGCCCGGATCATCACCCGTCGCGGTGTTGCGCGTTTCCAGGGTGGTGGCGATGATCCGACCACGCTGGAGCAGGGAACCTAGTGGCCCTCACGGGTGACCAAGCGAGGGGTATCCCGGGCCCGCGCTGGATTCTGTGACCGCAAATGAAATCTTTTCGTCCGTGCCTGATCACGGCTGTGGCGATCGCAGGCTGGGCGGCCGCTTCGCCTGCCGCCGAGACCGACGAGGAAACCGCGCTGCGGCACACCCGCGTGGAGCGCGCGGTGGCCGTGCCGGCCGAGTTCCGGAATCACATGCTGTTCGTCAACGTCATGGTGAACGGGCAGGGGCCGTTCCGGGTGTTCGTTGACACCGGCTGTTCCGTCGCGCTCTTTTCGCCGGAACTGGCGGCGGCGGTGAAGGCCCGGCCGGCGCCGGGCGACGAGACCACCGCCGCCGTCAACGCCTTCGGGAATCCCCTCGCGGTGCGGCGGGCGCTGTTCGACTCCATCCAGCTGGGCGGCGTGCGTTTTGAAGGGGTGATCGCGGGCGTTCTGCCCATGACGGGCCTGACGCAGGCCGACGGCCTGCGGGTGGACGGCGTGTTGGGCTTTTCGCTCTTCTCCGACGTGGTCGTCGGACTCGACTACCCGGGACGCCGGCTGCTGCTCGGCCCCGGCTGGCCGGAGAATCTGCCGCCGCTGCGCGCCGAAATGGCGATGCAAGAGCACGCCGAAGTGCCGTTCATCGCCGCCGAGCTGCAGAACCAATCGTTCGAGATTGAAATCGACAGCGGCTCCAACGGCAGCCTGCACCTGCCGAACGAGCTGGCGGCGGCCCTGTCCTGGAAGGCCGAACCGCGCCCGGGGCTGCTGATCGAGGCGGTCGACGAGGAGGCGCGCGATCACCTGGGCCGGTTGAACGGCGCGCTGACGCTCGGCGGTCTGGTGTTGCCGGAGCCGGTCGCCTCGGTGGGCAGCCCGGCGCCGAGCATCGGCTACGACGTGTGGGGCCGTTTCTGCATCGTGTTCGACCAGCGGGCCGGCAAGGTCCGGTTTTACTCCGCGGAATCCGGGCCGATCGCTTCACCCTCCGAACGCAGCGTGGGTTTGAGCATCAAACTGGATCCGGCCGGCTGGCGGATCGCGGGGGTCGTTCCGGGCAGCCCGGCCGAGGCGGACCGCCTCGTGGCCGGGGACCTGATCACCCGCATCGAGGGCGCACCGGCCGTTGATTGGTCGCGCGATCAACTGCATGACTGGGTGGAGACCCACGATGCGATGAGGCTGGGAGTCGTGAGCAGCGGGTCCAGCCGCGACCTCAATCTGCGCGTCTGGTTGCTGGTGCCCTGATTCCGGCGGCCCGCGACCGGCGCCGGCGGAAAGCGAATGGTCAGCCCCGGGCCGGACTGCCGGCCTGGTAATAACGCGACCGCGGGCGGCGGTTGGAATGCCAGAAGGGCCGGGCGGGGACCGCGGCGACCGGCGCCGCCGGTGGATTCGTCCGTCGTTCCATCCGCGCCGGGAGCGGGCCGTCCGCCGCGCGCGAAGGCGCGGCGTTGCCGCCGCCGGCGAAGGGATGATCCGAGTGCACAGGGATGTTCTGGCGGATCAGCCGCTGGATGTCGCGCATCCACTGCCGTTCGGAGGGGTCGCAGAAGGAATACGCGAATCCCGTCGCGCCCATGCGCGCCGTCCGGCCGATGCGATGCACATAGGCTTCGGGCTCGTTCGGAATGTCGAAGTTGATCACGAGGGCGATGCCCTTCACGTCGATGCCCCGGGCCGCGATGTCGGTGGCGACCAGCACGCGCGTGCGGCCGGTCCGGAAATCCTCCAGGGCCCGCTGGCGGGCGCCCTGCGACTTGTTGCCGTGGATGGCGGCGGCGGGGATGCCGTCGCGGCCGAGGTTGTCGGCGAGGCGGTTGGCCCCGTGCTTGGTGCGGGAGAAGATCAGCGCCAGCCCGTC
>CAZAFS010000436.1:0-3138 GCA_964484165.1 uncultured Opitutaceae bacterium
GCCGAACCCCGCCACTCTCCCGGACAAGAGGCGGCATGGCCGATGTCGCGCCTTGCGGCGCTCGGTACGGCGATGCCGCCCTACAACGGCAGACCGTCCGCCGCGTTACGGCGACGGCTTCTGGCCTCTGGCCTCTGGCTTCTGGTTCTCCGGCCGCATCGCCAGCCGGATGACGTCCTGGTCGAAATAATTGCTGCCGAGGCCGGCGTCGACGACGAGCGTCGCGCCGTTCACGCCGCTGCTGCGCCCGCTGAGGAGAAAAGCCGCGGCGTTTGCCACCTCCTGGGTCTCGAGGGCGCGTTTGCGGTAGGTCAGCTTCTCCGCGTACAGGTAGCTCTCCAGATAGCCGGGGATTCCGGCCGAGGCGCTGGTCTTCAG
Source organism: uncultured Opitutaceae bacterium (assembly GCA_964484165.1). Lineage (GTDB taxonomy): Bacteria > Verrucomicrobiota > Verrucomicrobiia > Opitutales > Opitutaceae > Fen-1467. The sequence continues at coordinate 379 of CAZAFS010000436.1, forward strand.
CGGCCCGGAGCCGATGACGTTGAACCGGACCTCGGTGTCGGCGCTGAACGACTTGGCGAGAAACCGGACGGTCGACTCCAAGGCGGCCTTGATCGGCCCCATGTAGCCGTAGTTGTCGGGGGTGACCAGCAGCGACGAGATGCCGATCGCCACGACGGAGGCGTCGCGCGCCAGATGCGGCTTGAAGGCCCGGGCGATTTCAACCAGCGAGAAGCACGAAATCGCCGCGGCCTGCAGGAAGTCCGCCCGCCCGGTTTCATGGAACGGCCGGACGCCCGTGGCATAGCTGGCGAACGCGATGGAGTGCACGATGCCGTGCAGCGGACCGTGCGCCGGGCCGACGGCGGCGGCGAGCTGTTCGACGGCCCCCTCCTGCTCGACGTCGCACACGTGGACCGGCCGGCCGGCGAGCAGCGCGGCCAGCGACTGCTTCCGCTCCGCCGAGCGGACGCTGTAGATGACCCGCGCGCCCTCTTCCTCGAGGGTCCGGCCGACGGCCCAAGCGACGCTCTTCCGGTTGGCGACGCCGAAAACGAGGATGTTCCTCCCCGCGAGGGCCAGAAAGCTCATTGCGCGGCCGGCGCGGCGGGCGGCGGGTTGGAGCCGTTGGACGACGTCTCCACCAGCGCCACGCCAAAGTCCACCGTCAGCACCTTGCGGTTGTCCGCCGTGCGCACCGAGCCGCTCATGAACATGAACCGCCCGAGGCGGTCCTTCAGCTTGACGTCGATGATGAGCTCGTCGCCGGGCTTCACCGTGTTCTTGAACTTGACCTCGATGATGCGGGTGAGCACCGGCGTGAAATGGCCCAGGTCCTCACCCTTCGCCGCGAGCTGCTTGGTCAGGAAGATGCAGCCGGACTGGAAGACCGCTTCGCAGATGAGCACGCCGGGCATGATGGGATTGCCCGGGTAATGGCCCTTGAAAAAGTCCTCGTCGGCGCGGACCCGACGGCGGGTAGTCAGGGTGTCCTCGGTTTCCGCGATGATCTCGTCGACGAAAAGGAAGGGCGGCCGATGAGGGATGAGCTTTTCGATGGGCTCCATGACGGATCAAGAGACTGGGTTCGCTGGGATGGGGCAGTCAGGATTTCGCCAGGGCGGACGCGTCCATTACTGGCACAATCGCCGTGCGATTTCTAGCCAAAAGGTATTTGTCGATATTGTTGGCGGCGATCACGCCATAATTGATGGTGCCGAGCCAGCCCGACATGATGATACCGACCGAGCCGGCGTGGTAAAGCCCGGGCAGCTGGGCGGGAAGGTCCATGGAGACCTTCAGCCCCTCGAACTTGGTGCCGAACGAGGTGCCCAGCCAGTGGCGGGTGTAATGCTCGATCGTGCGCGGCGTGGCCGCCTCGGCCCAGTCGATTTTCGCCCGCACGCCGGGGATGAACCGTTCGAGGCAGGCGATCGACTCGTCGACGAGGCGCTGCTTTTCCCGCCCGTACTCCTCCGGCGAGAGGCGGTTCCAGTCCTCGTAGCGGGAATTGAGCGAACAGACCACGGTGTAGCGCTCCGAGCCCGGGCGGGTCTCCGGGTAATACACGGAAAAGGTGCGGCTGGTGGTGTGGAAATCGACCAGCTCCTCGCTGGTGAAACCGCGGGAATCCGAGACGAAGATCAGGTCGCCGATGTGGGGGATCGATTCGCCCTGGCGGATGCCGAGGTAGACCTGGCACGAGCTGGTGTTGATGCGCACCGCCCGGGCCAGCGCCACGAACTCCGGCGCGAAATGCTCCTCGCCCGCCAGCTTGAAGATGGTGCCCTTGATGTTCGAGTTTGACAGCACCGCGTCGCAGCTGATGGTGCGGCCGTTGGCCACCACGCCGACCACCCGTTTCCGGCCGCCGGCTTCGTCCACCAGCACCTTTTCGACCAGCGCGTGCTTGCGGATCTCGACGCCGTTGCGCTTGAGCTCCTCGGCCATCTTGCGGATGAGCAGGTCGGTGCCGCCGCGAAACGTGTACACGCCCTTGCTCATGAAGTTCGAGAACACGATGCCGTAGGTGATGGCCGGGTCGTCGAGCGAGGAGCCGTTGGCGTAGGCGATGGGTTCCATCAGGAAGCGCTTCACGTCGTCCCGCCCCGGAAAATAGCGCTCGAGCATCGCCCCGGTGGTTTCCGGATTGTTGTCGTAGAAGTTCATCGCCCGCAGGTCGGTGAAGAACCGGTCCACCGTCTCCGCCGGCACGCGGAACCGCTCGATCAACAGCCGGGTGAAGTCCGTGCGGTCGAAGGTGGTGGTGAGGTCGAACTGCGGGTTGACGAACCGGATGCCCTTGAGCTGGACGATGGAGTCGGCGATCTCCTGCGTCCAATATTTGCGGGCCGACTTGATCATGCCGATCGGGAAGCCGTGGAGCGAGATGTCGAAGATGTGGCCGCCCTTGCGCGTGAACCACGTCGCCAGGCCGCCCAACTGGTAATGGTGCTCGAGCACCAGGACCTTGCGCCCGCACTTGGCCAGGCAATTGGCGCCGGTCAGGCCGGCCAAGCCGCTGCCGATCACCACCACGTCGTAGTAGTCTGCGATTCCCTTGAGCCAGTCGTAGGCCATGAAACGTTCCACTAAGGACAGCCTCCGGAGAGGGGGCAACGCGGAATTTGGGCGTCACCCAAGTCGATGGCCAACCGCCCCGTAGCGCAGGCCTCTGGCCTGCAGGTCCATGCCGCCGAGGATGGCGGCGCTACTTTAGGCCGTAGCGCAGGCTTCCCGCCCGCAGTCCCTGTCCGGGATCAAGACGCGACTCCTTCCGCC
>CAZAFS010000437.1:0-3138 GCA_964484165.1 uncultured Opitutaceae bacterium
CCCCCCCCCCCCCCCCCCCCCCCCCCCCCCCCCCCCCCCCCCCCCCCCCCCCGCGACTATTTCCGGCATCGTTCCCGCCGGTGCTATAATTGGACTGGGCCAATCTTTGCGCCGCCGTGTTGGCAGGAACGGCGACATTGCCCGTGGCATCGTATGCCACGAGGGGCGCCCCGGCTTGCACGGCGGCGGCTTCCAAACAGTTGTCTTGTTGTGGTTGAGGAGATGTCGCGGAACTCACCGTATCCGGCACATAGACCTGCACCCTTGTCTTGGTGTAGCCGGATGGGAAAAATCGCACATAATAGCCGCTCGGGTGTTTGCTCCATCCGCCGGCCGGATAGTCTTTGCTGTTGGCGGCCCGGCCGGGCTTGACCGCGAGGCTCTCCGCTTCCTCATAAGAGACCGAGGCTTGGGCAAAAAGTTGCCGCAGCTTGTTCTCGGCGGCGACGACTTCCTGGGCGGGTTCGGGCAGTGCGGCGACCGCTCTGGCCAGGACGGCGTCCGGGATCAATCCCAGCGCGCCTCCGTTCAGCTCGAAAAGCTGCTGGGGCGTAAGCAGCTGGACGGCGGCTGCTTTAAGGTCGGTGGGCAGATTTTCAAATTTGGCTTTTGCCAGCACGGCCCAAATGAGCAGCTGAACCGTGGTCTGTTGCAGGTCGGGCCTGCCTGACGAGTTTCGAATGATTGCTTGGATAATCTCCTGCTTGTCGCCTGTAAGTGGTGCATATAAATAGCCATCCCCTTCGCTGGGCCCGTTGGTGCCGGCATGCAGGCAATAGCTCTTGCAGGTCATTTCATAAAACCCAGGGGCCAGCAGGTAAGCGCCGGCGCTGTTTCGGGGTTGTTGGTTTAAGGGCGTGGCGATCTTGTCATTGCCGAAATTGTCGGCGAGGCTGCCGTCTTGCTTGGTGTCGGCAAAGCTCGTGGTAATCGGTTCAGGCCCGTTCAAAATGCCGGGAATGGCGTCGTTGGAGAGAAGGGTTTGCGCCACGCCAGCAACATTGTTGATTTCCGGTATCGTGCCGCATCCGGCGGCAAAAAATATCGTGGCGATTATCCCAACGAAGCGAAGCTTCCGGCTGGATAAAATATATTTCATGAACATTTGTGAGGTGAGGATTGCCGAAATCGGTGGCGGGGTGCGGAAGCCCGCTTGACGCTCCCGGATCATCGACCGGTCGCGAGGCGTGGAGAGCGTGAATACCACTTGGCAACATTCAAGGCAATTGACGGCGACAGGTGCCTTACCGAAAATTCGGCCCGATGATCAGCCGCTAACGTTCCAAAGCCGAGTCACAGCCACTTGACCATGCTGACTGTACACGCGAGACGGACGGTCAAGTCTGGCGATATGCCGTTTGAGATGGCCAATCGGTTGGCAGCCTAACGGGTCAAGGCCTGGCACCCGATGCGACGGGGCAAATTTGCTCGCGCGATCTACGCCGAGCCCGCGGGTCCACCGCCGCAAACTCCGGCAATCATCCGCGCTCCCGAAGGCGCCGAAACGGTGCACCAGCACAGTCAATTCCCGTACACCGAAAAGGATCGGCCGCACATACCAAAGCGCCGTGCCCGCCGACCTTCCCGCCAGGGCAACCTTAGCATGACCCCACCGCAGGAGTTTGCACACCTGATCCTCCCGGTACTGACTCAGTTTGTCATTGAGAGGAGCCCCGCCGCCGCGGCGGGGTGACGAAGCAATCCAGCTGGCTGGATCGCCATCCTCCTTCGCCTCTTTCGACAGGCTCAGGGCTGCGGAGGACAGGCTGCCCGGCGGTGCCGGGCTTCCGCCGTCGCTCGTCACGAGCTATGGCGGACAGGCGCGATGACAAGGCAAACTGAGTCACTACCATCCTCCCGACGGCTCTTCTCGACTGCTCTGCAACGGTGGGTTTTGGTTTGAAGGCAGGCACGCGCAACGGTAATTCAATGCCGCGCGGCCTGACGGCGGTGCCAGCCCGCCGAAATCATGAAGTCCACGGTTTGCCTGATTCTGACAGCGGCGGGATTGGTCGCGTTTTCGCGGCCCCTGCCCGCGGAGCAGGCGGTCGGCCCCAAGGTCATCGAACCCCAGCCTCCTCTGGCGCACGCCGAACTGGCGCCCAGTCTCAAAGCGGCGGCGGATCACGAAGGAATCAAGCTCTCTTATCTCGACGACTTGGACGCCCGTCGCCCGCCGTCCGTCGATGATTCGGTCGTGGCGTGGATCGGGACAACCGAGGGGGGCGTCACCCACCAGTGGCTGATGCAATTGCGGCGAAGCGCGGCGACGGCCGCCGAAGAGAGGGCGGTCCAAAGTCCGGACATAACGAAATATCTCTCGTGGGGCCCGATCATCACTTTCAAGTCCAAGATCGAAGCGCTGGAGATCTGGCTGGCGGGTCCCGTCGAAGCACCGTCGTCCCTGCCGGGACCGGGGCCGTCGGCGAAAACCCGGCGCATGCGGGTGTGCGTGCCCGGCGACTACCTCCGGCTGGGTCTCGATGACACGGCCCGCATCATCATGCATATTGAGCAACGGGCGCGCGAGACGCAACAGGAGCATCTGGCGCTGAATTTCGGGCAGATTTACGCGATGGATTCCCCGATCAGGGCCAGGAATATCGGCTACGCCAAGCCCGTGGCCGATCAGATCGGGATTTCGCCGGAGATGGCTCGCGCGTGGATCGGCGGGACCGTGGCCCTGGAGACCTTCTACGACACGATCGAGCATGTCCGCCCGCTGCGCAGGATCGCGTATGTCGCCATCGAGAGACCTCCGCTTTGGAAGCTGGCCTTGCTGGTGGTGGGAACCCAATTCAAAACCGCGCTGGGGAACGGGCAGACCCATCCGATCGATCCCGGGGCCTTGGGATTGATACCCGTCAAGCTGGAGTGCTTCAGCATCCCGTTTGAAATACGTTTTGGGAATGATCCGCTGGTCGTTGGAGCGTTGGCGGTGACCGCACCGTCTCCACCGCTCGACGTCAGCGCAGGCATCCTCGGCCTGCTCGCCGTAAATCCGAAGGATCACCGGCGGATGGTCCAGGTGGTGCTCATCTCGGCGCAGCAGGGCCCCGTCCAGAATCCTGCGCCCGAAGGTTCCGCGCCGCCGCGATGAACGGCCGCCCGCCCACCGCTGGTTCCACCATTTTGAAA